>NZ_JBTJEN010000018.1:0-99407 GCF_054456575.1 Pseudomonas sp. Eth.TT006
CTCCTACAAAGGCGCGATGGCGCAAATTCTGTGGGAGCGAGCTTGCTCGCGAAGGGGCCGGAACCGGCAACGCAAAGCTAGAAGGACGGCGCCTGCTGCCGCCGCTTCCACTGACTCAAACGCTGCTGCAAATTCAACGGGCTGTGAATCTGCTGTTGCCGCGCGCGGCTGAACAGAATCAGCGCGAGTTCCGCCGTGGCCAGCGCATCGGCGCTCGCGTTGTGTCGCTCGAACACCTCAAGCTTGAACCAGTCGATCCACTCATCCAGCCCGGCCTCGCGAATATTCGCCTGCGGGCTCAGCAGCGGCGCCATGTCCGCGACATCCAGAAACACATTTTGCAGCTTGTAGCCCAAGTGTTCCTTCAGCGCGCGCCCGAGCATGTGCTGATCGAACGGCGCGTGAAACGCCAGCACCGGGCTGTCACCGATGAATTCCATGAGCGCCAGCAGCGCCTCGGCGGGGTCGCTGCCGGCGGCAATCGCATTCGGCCCCAAACCGTGAATCAACACGCTGGGGCCGAGTTTCAGCTCTCGACATTGCAGGGTGCGCTCGAACTGCTGACTGAAATCGATTGCGCCGTCCTCAATGACCACCGCGCCGATCGACAGCACGCGATCCTTGTTCAGGTTCAGCCCGGTGGTTTCCAGATCCAGCACCACCCAGCGCTGTTCGCGCAGACTGCATTCGCGCGGTTGGCTGATCGCCGGCAACTGCGCCAGACGCTGTTGCAGGTCGGCCGAGAGCAGCGGACTGGCCGGACGCAGCCACGAAAACAGGCTCATAGCTGATACCGCAAGGCCAGGCTGCTTTGCAGGCGCTGGGCCTGGCGCAGCGATTCACGCAGGATGCGCCGGTCCAGATGATTGAGGCTGTCGGGATCGACCCGGTTCGACCACGGCTGGTTTTCCCGGGTCTGAATCTGGTGTTGCTGCATGCGCGTCTGCTGAATGAAATGGTAAGCCTCTTCATACGCCGCGCCGTCGAGGCGTTCGATGACCTCTTTTTCGACCAACTGACGCAGGCGTTCCAGGGTGTTATTGGTTTCGATGCCATGGGCCAAAGCGAGCAAGCGTGCGCCGTCGACGAAGGGCGTCAGGCCCTGGACCTTGAGGTCGAGGGTGGCTTTCTCGCCATTCTTGCGCGCCAGCACAAACTCGCGAAAACGCCCCACCGGCGGACGATTGCGCAGGGCGTTCTCGGCCATCATGCGCTGGAACAGACGGTTGTCGCCGACCTGATCAAGGATTCCCCGGCGCAGTTGTGCACAACCTGTTTCGTCGCCCCAGACCACCCGCAGGTCGAAATAGATGCTCGAACCCAGCAGGTTCTCCGGCGTGGCCTCGCGGATGAACGCCGCAAAGCGCCGCGCCCATTCCGCTCGGGACAAGCACAGCTCCGGGTTACCGGCCATGATGTTGCCTTTGCACAGGCTGAAGCCGCACAGCGCCAGGCTCTGGTTGATCTGCTGCGCAATCGGCAGCAGCTTGCCGCGAATCTCTGCCGCATGCGCCGCGTCCCGCGCTTCGAACAGAATGCCGTTGTCCTGATCGGTGTGCAGGGTCTGCTCGCGCCGGCCTTCGCTGCCGAAGCACAGCCAGCTGAACGGCACACCGGGATCGCCTTTTTCGGCGAGGGTCAGTTCGATCACCCGGCATACGGTGTGGTCGTTGAGCAGGGTGATGATGTGTGTGATCTGGGTCGAGGACGCGCCGTGCGCCAGCATGCGTTCGACCAGTTGGCCGATCTCGCCGCGCAGGCTCACCAATTGCTCCACGCGCTGGGCGCTGCGGATGGTCCGGGCCAGGTGCACCAGGTCGACTCGTTGCAGCGAAAACAGATCGCGCTCGGAAACCACCCCGCACAGGCGCTGGTCCTTGACCAGACAAACGTGGGCAATGTGCCGTTCGGTCATGGCAATCGCCGCGTCGAACGCACTGTGATCCGGCGACAGATAAAACGGCGTGCGGGTCATGTGCTGCTCAATGGCTTCGCTGAAATCGCCGCTGCCATTGGCCACCACTTCACGCAGATCGCGCAGGGTAAAAATCCCCAGCGGCGTCTTGTGCTCATCCACCGCAACGATGCTGCCGACCTGTTGTTCGTGCATCAGCTTCACCGCTTCGCGCAGGGGCGTGTCGGGGCTGCAGGTCACCGGATGCCGCATTGCCAGCTCGCCCAGGCGGGTGTTGAGCGAATACTGGGTGCCGAGAGTTTCCACGGCTTTTTGCTGGACTTGCTGGTTGACCTGATCGAGCAGGCTGCTGACTCCGCGCAAGGCGAAGTCGCGGAAGCTGGTGGACAGGGCGAACAGTTTGATGAACGCCGGTTTGTTCAGTTGCAGACAGAAGGTGTCTTCACCGGCCAGGTGTTCGGTGCGCGTGGCCCGTTCGCCGATCAGCGCGGCAAGGGGGAAACACTCGCCGGTGGTGATCTCGAAAGTGGTTTCGGTGCCGGCTTTGGTGATGTGCTGCCGCTCGCCGATCACCCGGCCCTGTTTGACGATATAGAAGTGTTCCACCGGCCCGTCGGCAGGCTTGATGATGCTCTCGCCCTGGCCATAGAAACGCAGCTGGCATTGCTCCACCAGATACGCGAGGTGGGCGTGTTCCATCTGATTGAAGGGCGGGAAGCGCTGGAGGAATTGCAGGGTGCCCTGAATGTTCTGCAACACCGCGGTTTTCCCTGCCTGGGTGAAGGCGTCCGCTTTGCTCATAACCATTACCGCAGTCTTTTTTGAATTGTTGTGGTCGGATCGTTGCGGCCATGGTCGACCCCCGCGCGCAGGGTGCCCATTGGACGTAAGTCTAGGTTTGCGCCGCCGTTGAGCACATTTAGGAAGTGCCCTACAAAAACAGTCGGAAATTCCCCTGTCAGCCTCTTGGAAAAAAATCCGACGAAGTGCACATTGAAGCGGTGCCTAGCGATGTCTGACCACTTGCCAAGGGATTGATCCAGTACTTTAGAGAATGTTATGTCCGACCACGATATTTTGAGCGACGCCGAGCGTGAAGCGCTCAGCGCTGTAATGCTCGAATCCGACCTGCTGCCGCCGCAGCGTGTGCTGATCGTCGATGACGACAAGGACGCCCGTGAGCTGCTATCGGAGATTCTCGCGTTGGATGGAATTCGTTGTATGACCGCAGCCAGCGGCGAAACCGCACTGAAGATGCTCGACGAAAAACCGTCGATCGGGCTGGTGATTACCGATCTGCGCATGGGCAATGTCGACGGCCTCGAGCTGATCCGCCAGGTGCGCGAATCGGTCAGGGCGGCACTGCCGATCATCATTGTCTCGGGGGATGCGGATGTGAAAGATGCCATTGCGGCGATGCATCTGAGCGTGGTGGATTTTCTGCTCAAGCCGATTGATACGGTGAAGTTGCTTGGGCTGGTCAAACACGAACTTGGCATTGAGCCCTGACTTTTAAGATCAAAAGATCGCAGCCTGCGGCAGCTCCTACAGGTGATCTCATGTAGGAGCTGCCGCAGGCTGCGATCTTTTGATTTTGCTTTCCAAAGAAAAAGCCCTGACCGAAAGATCAGGGCTTTTTCACATCAGCGCGAATTACAGACCATTGGCCTTCTTGAACTCGCGACGACGACGGTGCAGCACCGGCTCGGTGTAGCCGTTCGGCTGCTTGGTGCCCTCGATCACCAGCTCGACCGCCGCCTGGAAGGCGATGTTGCTGTCGAAGTTCGGGGCCAGCGGACGGTATAGCGGGTCGTTGGCGTTCTGACGGTCAACCACCGGCGCCATGCGCTTGAGGCTTTCCATCACTTGCTCTTGGGTGACGATACCGTGGCGCAGCCAGTTGGCGATGTGCTGGCTGGAGATCCGCAGTGTGGCACGGTCTTCCATCAGGCCGATGTCGTTGATGTCCGGCACTTTCGAGCAACCGACGCCTTGGTCGATCCAGCGCACCACGTAGCCGAGAATGCCCTGGGCGTTGTTGTCCAGTTCGTTCTTGATCTGCTCCGGTGTCCAGTTCGGCTTGACCGCCAGCGGGATGGTCAGGATGTCGTCCACCGAAGCACGGGCGCGCTTGGCCAGTTCGGCCTGACGGGCGAACACGTCGACCTTGTGGTAGTGCAGCGCGTGCAGGGCTGCGGCGGTCGGCGACGGTACCCAGGCGGTGTTGGCGCCGGCCAGCGGATGAGCGATTTTCTGTTCGAGCATCGCCGCCATCAGGTCGGGCATTGCCCACATGCCTTTACCGATTTGCGCACGACCTTGCAGGCCGGTGCTCAGACCGATATCGACGTTCCAGTTTTCGTAGGCGCCAATCCATTTCTCGGCCTTCATGTCGGCCTTGCGCACCATCGGGCCGGCTTCCATGGAGGTGTGGATTTCGTCGCCGGTGCGGTCGAGGAAACCGGTGTTGATGAACACCACGCGCTCGCTGGCGGCCTTGATGCAGGCCTTGAGGTTGACCGTGGTACGGCGCTCCTCGTCCATTATCCCGACTTTCAGAGTGTTGCGTTTCAGGCCCAATACATCTTCGATGCGCCCGAACAACTCGTTGGTGAACGCCGCTTCTTCCGGGCCGTGCATCTTCGGTTTGACGATGTAGACCGAACCGGTGCGGGTGTTCTTGCGCGAGGTGTTGCCGTTGAGGTTGTGCATCGCCGCCAGGCACGTGACCAGACCGTCGAGAATGCCTTCCGGCACTTCGTTGCCGTGCTTGTCGAGGATCGCGTCGATGGTCATCAGGTGTCCGACGTTACGCACGAACAACAGCGAGCGACCGTGTAACGTCAGTTCACTGCCATCGACGCGGGTGTAGGTGCGATCCGGGTTCATGGTGCGGGTGAAGGTCTGGCCGCCCTTGGCGACTTCTTCGGACAGGTCGCCCTTCATCAGGCCAAGCCAGTTGCGATAGATCACCACTTTGTCATCGGCATCGACGGCAGCCACGGAGTCTTCGCAGTCCATGATGGTGGTCAGCGCCGCTTCCATCAGGATGTCTTTGACGCCGGCAGCATCGGTCTGGCCGACCGGGGTGCTGGCGTCGATCTGGATTTCGAAATGCAGGCCGTGGTTCTTCAGCAGGATCGCGATCGGTGCGTCGGCCGGGCCCTGGAAACCGATCAGCTGAGCATCGTTGCGCAGGCCGCTGTGGTTGCCGCCCTTGAGCGCCACCTGCAGTTTGCCGTCAACGATTGTGTAACCGGTGGAGTCGACGTGGGAGCCGGCCGCCAATGGCGCCGCTTCGTCGAGGAAGGCGCGGGCGAAGGCGATGACTTTGTCGCCACGCACCTTGTTGTAGCCTTTGCCTTTTTCCGCGCCACCGTCTTCGCTGATCGCGTCGGTGCCGTAGAGGGCGTCGTACAGCGAACCCCAGCGAGCGTTCGAGGCATTGAGGGCGAAGCGGGCGTTCATCACCGGGACCACGAGTTGCGGGCCGGCGGTACGGGCGATTTCATCATCGACGTTTTGCGTCGTTGCCTGGAAATCAGCCGCTTCTGGCAGCAGATAACCGATTTCTTGGAGGAAGGCTTTGTAGGCCACGGCGTCATGCGCCTGGCCAGCGTGCTCCTGATGCCAGGCATCAAGGCGAGCCTGGAAGTCATCGCGTTTGGCGAGTAGGGCTTTGTTCTTCGGTGCCAGGTCGTGAATGACCTTGTCGGCACCTTCCCAGAATTTTTCGGCGGTGAGGCCGGTACCGGGAATGGCTTCGTTGTTCACGAAGTCGAACAGGACTTTGGCGACCTGCAGGCCACCGACTTGAACGTGTTCAGTCATTGCTTGCCTCACTCTGCTCAGCTATTTCGCTTTTCAGCTCTTCAATTTTGACAATGAAGCCTCTGGCCATTTAAACCACAAACCTGCCGACCAGTACATGCCATTGCTGGCGGCTGGGCTGGGACCAATCAACGGCTGGGTGGCCTTGCTGACAGGGCTTTCAGGGTTGCGAACATGCCTTGGGCAGACATCGATCCAGCGTTATGTAGTGCGCGCTGCGGCATACTACATGATGCGTTGCGCTTGTGAAAATCAGACTAATTACGTCGTTCTGCGACCTCATGACGCATTGCGGTCACGTCGCGGAACGGGATGTTCTCAAAAAACCGGGAGATTGTTCCAGTTAAATATAAAAAGTTGTACACATAAATACTTTCTGCCTGCTATGGCATCCCCCTGCGGAGCACACTTCTGTGGCGAGGGGATTTATCCCCGATGGGTGGCGAAGCCACCCCCTGCGCGCTGACAGGTAGACCGAGCTGACAGGGCTTACGGCTGCTGCGCAACCGATCGGGGATAAATCTCCTCGCCACAGGTTGCTTCCAAAACCCAGACACAGGTCATCCGCACAAAATGCTGTCCGGGCTGAATCAAACCCCTTGCCTATACTTGCCTTTCTATAACAAAAGTCATGACAAGAGGGCTGTGCCATGGACCATCTCGTACTCACTGTCTTCGCCCCGGACAAGCCCGGGCAGGTCGAGCGCATCGCCCAATGCATTGCCGAGCACGGCGGCAACTGGCTGGAAAGTCGCATGTCACGGATGGCCGGGCAGTTCGCCGGGATTCTGCGGGTGGCCGTGCCGGCGGAGGCTTACGACGAATTAGTCGATTCCCTACAAGCATTGTCAACGCACGGCATTCGCGTGCTGATTGCCGAAAGCGGCATCGAGCAATCCTGCACCTGGAAACCGATCGCCATGGACCTGGTGGGCAATGACCGCCCGGGGATCGTGCGTGATATCACTCGCCTGCTCAGCGAGCAGGGGGTAAACCTCGAACGGCTGGTGACGGAGGTGCGACCGGCACCGATGAGCAGTGAGCCGCTGTTCCACGCCGAGGCGATTCTCGCGGTGCCGCTGACCCTGTCGCTGGATGTGCTGCAATCGCGCCTGGAAACTCTGGCCGATGATCTGATGGTCGAATTGGTGTTACGCACGGACGTTTAAGCGGCGTCCGGGTTATCCAGTTTTAACGTGCACCTGCCTGTGGATAACCTGTAGAGACCGGGCGCCAGCCCTTACCGGCCGTGGCTCGCCGAGAGTTGATCAAAAAAACGCCAGTATTCAGTAACTTGCACACAAACGGCGGGGATCACGCTGTGGATAACCTTGGGAAGGAACGGTGCAGGCCACGAGAACCGTGGCCTGCGAAGCTTTGTGCGTTTTTTGATCAGCTGCGCCGACGCAAACTGATTACCGCATCGACGCTGTAAACCGCCAGACCGGCCCAGATAAAGATGAACGCGATCAGGGTGCTCGACGACAAGTGCTCGCCAAACAGCAGCACCGCTTGCAGCAATACCAAGGTCGGCGCCAGGTATTGCAGGAAGCCAATCGTGGTGTACGGCAAGTGGCGCGTGGCGGCGTTGAAGCACACCAGCGGCACCAGCGTCACCGGGCCAGCCGCTACCAGCCACCAGGCTTGCGAGGTGGTCCAGAACTCGGGTTGCGCACTGGTGGCGGTCTGGTTGAATAGCAGCCAGGCCACGGCAATCGGCACCAGCATCCAGGTTTCCACCACCAGCCCCGGCAAGGCTTTGACCGGTGCCTGTTTGCGGATCAGCCCGTAAAAACCGAAGGTCAGCGCCAGCACCAGCGAGACCCACGGCAGGCTGCCGACCTGCCACACCTGCTGCGCCACGCCGACGGCTGCCAGCCCCACCGCGATCCACTGCATCCGGCGCAGACGTTCGCCGAGAATCAACATCCCCAGCAGCACGTTGACCAGCGGGTTGATGTAGTAACCGAGGCTGGCTTCGAGCATGCGTCCGTTGTTCACCGACCACACATAGGTCAGCCAGTTGGCTGCGATCAGGGTGCCGCTCAGTGCGAGGATCGCCAGACGTTTGGGATTGTCCAGCAACTCGCGCCACCAGCCGGGGTGCTTCCACACCATCAGCAGCAAGGCGCCGAACAGGGCTGACCACAGCACCCGGTGAATGATGATTTCAACGGCCGGGACTTCGGCAATGGCTTTGAAATAGATCGGGAACAGGCCCCAGATGATGTAGGCACTCAGGCCCAAAATGTACCCGCGACGCGGGTTGGCGGCTTGCATGCAGAATCCTTGCTCAGACAGCTGACAAAGGAGGGATTGTAAGGAGATTTGTTGGCCAATGAGTTCTGAAATTGTGAGCACAGGACAAAATTGTGGGAGGGGGCTTGCTCCCGAAGGCGGTGTGTCAGCCAACATTTTTGTTGAATGTCAGTCCGTCTTCGGGAGCAAGCCCCCTCCCACATGGATTTGCGGGTAATCAGAAGAGTTTCAGCGGTTCTTCGTTGAGCGCCGCCAATTGTTCACGCAACGCCAGCACCTGATCGCCCCAATACCTTTCCGTACCAAACCACGGAAAGCTGTGCGGAAACGCCGGGTCATCCCAACGCCGCGCCAGCCAAGCGCTGTAGTGCATCAGGCGCAGGGCACGCAGCGGTTCGATCAGCGCCAGTTCGCGTGGGTCGAAGTCGTGGAATTCGTTGTAGCCGTCCATCAGTTCCGACAGTTGCCCGAGGCATTCCTGACGGTCGCCGGCGAGCATCATCCAGATGTCCTGTACCGCCGGGCCCATGCGGCAATCGTCGAGGTCGACGATGTGGAACATCTCGTCGCGGCACATCATGTTGCCGGGGTGGCAGTCGCCGTGCATGCGGATGTTCTGGTGCGGCGTGTTGGCGTAGGCATCTTCCACGCGTTTAAGCAGATCGCGGGCAACCGATTCATAGGCCGGCAGCAGGCTTTTCGGAATGAAATTGCCTTCGAGCAAGGTGTTCAGCGAGGCGTGACCAAAGTTCTGCACCGCGAGCGCTTCGCGGTGTGCGAACGGTTTGGTCGAACCCACCGCATGAATCCGCCCAAGCAACTGGCCGAGGCGATACAACTGATCGAGATTGCCCGGCTCCGGCGCCCGGCCTCCACGACGCGGAAACAGGGTGAAGCGGAAACCGGCGTGTTCGTGCAGGGTCTCGCCGTTGTGGATCAGCGGCGCCACCACCGGAATCTCGACATCCGCCAGTTCAAAGGTGAATTGGTGTTCTTCGAGGATCGCCTCGTTGCTCCAGCGTTGCGGACGATAGAACTTGGCGATCAGCGGCTCGGAGTCTTCGATGCCGACCTGGTAGACGCGGTTTTCGTAGCTGTTGAGCGCCAGAATGCGCGCATCACTGAGGAACCCAATGCTTTCGACGGCATCGAGGACAAGGTCGGGGGTGAGGGTTTCAAACGGGTGGGCCATGCTGACTCCTGCGCGCAGCAGGCTGCCGCGTCCGGCCCAGCATGGTAGCGCAGATGGCGGGATTGATGGGGCTGGCTTCGCATGGGCGGTTGTCAGTGAAGACCCCTATCGCGGGCAAGCCCGCTCCCACAGGTTTTTGCGCAGATTTGCAGATAGCGCAAGACCTTGTGGGAGCTGGCTTGCCAGCGATGAGGGCCTGTCAGGCGCCGACTATTCCGCCATCCTCACGGGTAATCGCCATCACCGAAGACCGTGGCTTGCCATTCGGCAGATGTTCGGGGAAGGTCGAGCCACCGTTCTCGCCTGGATGCTGGATCCCGACAAACAGAGTTTTCTGATCCGGCGAGAAGCTGATCCCGGTGACTTCACAGCCCACCGGCCCGACCATGAATCGGCGAATTTCGCCAGTCGCCGGGTCGGCGCAGAGCATCTGGTTGTTGCCCATCCCGGCAAAATCCCCGGCGTTGCTCGAATCGCCATCGGTGAGAATCCACAGGCGCCCGGCCTTGTCGAAACCCAGGCCATCCGGGCTGTTGAACATGTTCTGCGGGGTGATGTTCTTCGAGCCGCCTTTCGGCGTGCCGGGATGCACGCTCGGGTTGCCGGCGACCACGAACAGATCCCAGGCGAAGGTCTTCGAGGCGTGATCGTCGCGGTCGGTGCGCCAGCGCAGGATCTGCCCGTAGACGTTCTTCGCGCGCGGGTTCGGTCCACCCACCGGTTGCCCGTCCTCGCCGCGTTTGGCGTTGTTGGTCAGGGTGCAATAGACCTGGCCATCCTTCGGACTGACCACGATCCACTCCGGTCGGTCCATGCGCGTGGCGCCGACGACACTGGCGGCGAGGCGCGCGTGGATCAGCACTTCGGCCTGATCGGCAAAACCGCTGCTGGCGTCGATGCCGTTCTTGCCGTGGGCCAGTTCGATCCACTGGCCCTGACCTTTCGGGTGATCCGGGTTGCCGTCACCGGCATCGAACTTGGCTACGTACAGGGTGCCGTGATCGAGGATGTCGCGGTTGGCTTTCGGGTTGCGGTGG
The DNA here is from genome assembly GCF_054456575.1 of Pseudomonas sp. Eth.TT006. Taxonomy (NCBI): domain Bacteria; kingdom Pseudomonadati; phylum Pseudomonadota; class Gammaproteobacteria; order Pseudomonadales; family Pseudomonadaceae; genus Pseudomonas; species Pseudomonas sp. Eth.TT006. The sequence goes on from NZ_JBTJEN010000018.1 coordinate 10,235, forward strand.
TTGATGCGGTCGCGGCTGACGAATTTGTAGATGAACTCGCCACGCTCGTCGTCGCCCATGTACACCACGGCGCGACCGTCATCGGTCTCGGCCAGCGCGGCGTTTTCATGTTTGAAGCGGCCCAGCGCGGTGCGTTTGACCGGCGTCGATTGCGGATCGAACGGATCGATCTCCACCACCCAGCCGTGACGGTTGAGTTCGTTGGGGTTCTTCGCCATGTCGAAACGCGGATCGAACGGGTGCCAGTTGATCTCGCGGCTGGCGGCCGTCACGCCGTAGCGCTTCTGCGCCGGGTCGAACTGCTGCTGGGCGTTGCTGCTGCCGAAGCAATCAGTGAAGTTCTCTTCACAGGTCAGATAGGTGCCCCACGGTGTCTTGCCGTTGGCGCAGTTCTGGAAGGTGCCGAGGACTCTCTTGCCGTGCTTGTCGGCGGCGGTTTTCATCAGATCGTGGCCGGCAGCCGGACCACTGATGCGCAGTGGCGAGTTGCCGTGGATCCGCCGGTTGTAACGCGAGCCCTGGACGAACTGCCACTGACCATTCTTGCGCTGCACTTCGATCACCGACACGCCTTCGCAAGCCAGCGCCTTGCGCACATCTTCGGCCGATTGCGGCATGCCGCCGTGCGGGTAGAGGTAGCGGTAGTTGGTGTATTCGTTATTGATCGCCATCAACGCGCGGTTTTTGTCGTCAGGGAAGGCGAACAGGCTCATGCCGTCGTTGTTGTCGCCGAACTGCACTTCCTGGGCGGCGGCGGTGCCGTTACCGCTCGGGTCGAAGGCCGGGCCGTTTTTGTGCAACGGCTGGCCCCAACTGATCAGCACCGAAGACTTGTAGCCCTTGGGCAGGCTGATGGCGTCGCTGGTTGCGGCGGGAATGCTCTCGAAACCCAGCAGGCGACTGTTGCCGGCGCTGACGCTGGATGCCAGCACGCTGCGGCTGAGCAGGTTGCCGCCGAGGAACATCGCCGCGCCGCACAGCGCGCCGGCGCTGATGAAACCGCGACGGCTGAGGCCGACCATTTTTTCCAGATCAGTCGATTGGTTTTCTTCTAATAGGCTCACATCAGGCTCCCTGCTTGGTTTTGGCAGCCACCTTAAAGCGGGGCGATGAAGCTTTTGTTGCAGGCCGTCCGTTACAGCGGTGTGCCGAGCAGCACATTGGACGGCGAGAACTGCACCTGCACCGGCTGCCCGACACCCAGCCCGCGAGTGCGCAACTGCAACGGCTCAGCCAGGGCGCACAGCGTCGGCCCATTGGGCAGGGCGATGCGCACTTCGCTGGGGCCGTCTTCGGCATCGAGAATGGCTTCGATGCTGCCGCGCAGAAGATTGTGTCCGGATGTTGCGGATTGGTCTGTCGCGAGCAGTTCAAGCCAGCCGGCCTTGATCAGTGCCACCACTTCAGTGCCCGCTTGCAGCTCCAGATGCACGGTGCTGTCGTGGGTGATCTGCGCGTCGATCCACAGGCCTTCGGCCAGTTCGAGGCGGATCAGGTCATTGCGGCCCTGGCTATCGATGGCCACGACTGTGCCATGCAACTGGTTGCGCGCACTGGTGCGCAGCATCAGCCGACCCAGCAGATCGAGATCGCTGGCGTCTTCGGCGGCTTCCAGTACCTGCGCCTGCAGGGCTTGCAGTTTTTGATACAGACGCAGTACCCGCTCGCCTTCGCTGGACAACCTCGCGCCACCGCCGCCCTTGCCACCGACGGCGCGTTCCACCAAGGGTTTCTGCGCCAGGTTGTTCAGCTCATCGATCGCATCCCACGCCGCCTTGTAACTCAGCCCGGCGCTTTTCGCGGCACGGGTGATCGAGCCCTGTTCGGCAATGTGCTGCAGCAGGGCAATGCGCTGCGGGCGGCGGACGATGTGCTGGGACAGCAGAGAGGGCATGGACATGAGTGGGGGGCTTTTGAGCTGTGGCGGTGGGAACGAAGTTGGCCGCTTGCAACACATCAGTCAAGCCAGACACAAGATCTTGTGGGAGCGAGCTTGCTCGCGAAAGCGCTGTGTCAGGCAGCACAGATGTTGGATGTGATGGCCTCTTCGCGAGCAAGCTCGCTCCCACAAGGTTGGTGTTGGCTTCAGCTTCCGGGTTTTGGTGTGCGCGCCAGGCAGTACACGTCGACCCTTGCCGCCCCGGCATCTCTCAACAACCGCGCCAATGCCTGCGCGGTGGCACCGGTGGTCAGCACGTCATCGACCAAGGCGAAATGCCGACCTTTCACGTCCGCGTCTGGCGCGAGGGCAAATGCGTTGCGCAAATTGCGCTTGCGCGCCTTGGCGTCGAGGTCCTGCTGGGCGCTGGTGTCGTGAATTCGCCGGAGCACTTGCTCTGCAAACGGCAGATCGAGCTGTTTGCTCAACCATCGCGCCAACATGGCGGCTTGATTGAACCCGCGTTGACGCAGACGTTTGTTGGCCAACGGCACGGGCAGCAACACGTCGGGGCGTGGCAATCCCTCATCGAAGCGATGTTGCAGGTATTGGCCGGCAACGTCGGCGAGCAGGTGACCAAACGGCCATTTCGCGTTGTGTTTAAAACGCGTAATCAGCGTGTCCACCGGAAAGTCATAGCGCCACGGCACCACCACCTGCTCGAAGGCCGGCGGCTCTAGCAGGCACGCTCCGCAGGTCAGGCCGGCGGTGGAAAGTGGCAATGCGCAGGTCTGGCAATGATCGCCGAGCCACGGCAGATCGGTTTCGCAGGCGTCGCAGATTGGCATTTCTGCCTCTGCGGGCTCATCGCACAATAAGCATGCCTGTACGTTTTTTAAACAGATGTAAACCTGCTCTTCGTCGTATGGTTGACAGCGCATGGCTCTTCCTTAAATATGCCGAACATCCGTGTCGCGTCTGTGGGTATTGCGTTCCCGCAGCCGCCAGCCAAGCATAACCAAGGAACTGCCCATGAGCGCCAGCACCTCTGCCACCCTGCGTCACGACTGGACTTTAACCGAAGTCAAAGCGCTCTTCGTACAGCCATTCAACGACTTGCTGTTTCAGGCGCAGACCGTGCACCGCGCGCATTTCAACGCCAACCGCGTACAGGTTTCGACGTTGCTGTCGATCAAGACCGGCGCCTGCCCGGAAGACTGCAAGTACTGTCCGCAGTCCGGGCACTACAACACCGGCCTGGAAAAAGAAAAGCTGATGGAAGTGCAGAAGGTCCTCGAAGAGGCGGCCCGCGCCAAAGCCATCGGCTCGACGCGGTTCTGCATGGGCGCGGCGTGGAAACACCCTTCGGCCAAAGACATGCCGTACGTGCTGAAGATGGTTGAGGGCGTCAAGGCCCTGGGCCTGGAAACCTGCATGACCCTCGGTCGCCTCGACCAGGAACAAACCGAGGCACTGGCCAAGGCCGGTCTGGATTACTACAACCACAACCTCGACACCTCGCCGGAGTTCTACGGCAGCATCATCACCACCCGTACTTACAGCGAGCGCCTGCAGACGTTGGCCTACGTGCGTGAGTCGGGGATGAAGATCTGCTCCGGCGGCATCCTCGGCATGGGCGAGTCGCTGGACGACCGCGCGAATCTGCTGATCCAGCTGGCCAACCTCCCGGAGCACCCGGAATCGGTGCCGATCAACATGCTGGTGAAAGTCGCCGGTACGCCGCTGGAAAACGCCGACGATGTCGATCCGTTCGACTTCATCCGCATGCTCGCGGTGGCGCGGATTCTCATGCCGCAATCCCACGTGCGGCTGTCCGCCGGCCGCGAAGCGATGAACGAGCAGATGCAGGCCCTGGCGTTCTTCGCCGGTGCCAACTCGATTTTCTACGGCGACAAACTGCTGACCACCGCCAACCCGCAGGCCGACAAGGACATGCAATTGTTCGCGCGTCTGGGCATTCAGCCGGAAGCGCGTGAAGAGCACTCCGATGAAGTGCATCAGGCCGCGATCGAGCAGGCGCTGGTGGAGCAGAAGAGCAGCGAGCAGTTCTATAACGCGGCGGTTTGAACATCGCTTGAAATGCAAACCCTGTAGGAGCTGCCGCAGGCTGCGATCTCTTGATCTTGTTTTTAAAAAATCAGAATCAAAAGATCGCAGCCTGCGGCAGCTCCTACAGGGGATATTTCTGACTTTCGAGGCTTGCAATGTCTTTCGATCTCGCCGCACGCCTTGCTGCCCGCCGTGCCGAAAATCTCTACCGCCAGCGCCCGTTGCTCGAGTCGCCGCAAGGGCCTGAAGTGGTGGTCGATGGTCAGCCGTTGCTGGCGTTCTGCAACAACGACTACCTCGGCCTGGCCAATCACCCGCAAGTGATCGAAGCCTGGCGCGCGGGGGCCGAGCGCTGGGGTGTTGGCGGCGGCGCGTCGCATCTGGTGATCGGCCACAGTGGCCCGCACCATGCACTCGAAGAAGCGCTGGCCGAGTTCACCGGCCGGCGGCGTGCGCTGCTGTTCACCACCGGTTACATGGCCAACCTCGGCGCAGTCACGGCGCTGGTCGGGCAGGGCGATACCGTGCTGGAAGACCGGCTCAACCACGCCTCGCTGCTGGATGCCGGTCTGTTGTCCGGCGCGCGCTTCAATCGCTATTTGCATAATGATGCCGCCAGTCTGGCCAAGCGTCTGGAGAAAGCCACTGGCAACACGCTGGTGGTCACCGATGGCGTGTTCAGCATGGACGGTGATATCGCCGATCTGCCGGCCCTGGCGCGCGCGGCCACGGCCAAGGGCGCGTGGCTGATGGTCGATGATGCCCATGGCTTTGGTCCGCTCGGCGCCAATGGCGGCGGGATTGTCGAGCATTTCGGCCTGAGTCAGGAGGATGTGCCGGTGCTGGTCGGCACCCTTGGCAAGGCGTTTGGCACTGCGGGAGCCTTTGTTGCCGGCAGTGAAGAGCTGATCGAAAGCCTGATCCAGTTCGCCCGGCCGTACATCTACACCACCAGCCAGCCTCCGGCGCTGGCCTGTGCGACCCTGAAAAGTCTGGAATTGCTGCGCAGCGAACACTGGCGACGTGAGCATTTGCAGACGCTGATCCGCCAGTTTCGCCGTGGCGCCGAGCAGATCGGTCTGCAACTGATGGACAGCTTCACCCCGATCCAGCCGATCCTGATCGGCGATGCCGGGCGCGCCGTGCGTCTTTCGCAACTGCTGCGCGAGCGTGGATTGATGGTCAGCGCGATCCGTCCGCCGACCGTGCCCGCCGGCAGTGCACGTTTGCGCGTGACCCTGACCGCCGCCCACAGCGAGGCGCAGGTGCAGCTATTGTTAGAAGGACTGGCCGATTGCGTTGCCCAACTGCCGCCGGAGCCAAGCCATGCGTAATCGTCTGATCCTGCTGCCCGGCTGGGGTCTGGGTGTTTCGCCGCTGGAGCCTTTGGCGGCGGCGTTGCGCGGGCTCGACGAGCATCTGCACGTCGAGATCGAGCCGTTGCCGGAGCTTGAGTCCAGCGATCTGCAGGACTGGCTCGACGAACTCGATGAACGTGTTGATCAGGATGTCTGGCTTGGCGGCTGGTCGCTGGGCGGCATGCTCGCGTCCGAGTTGGCAGCACGCCGTGGTGAGCGTTGCTGCGGTCTGCTGACCCTGGCGAGCAATCCGTGTTTCGTGGCCCATGAGCAATGGCCGAGTGCGATGCCGGGCGAGACGTTCGATGCGTTTCTTGCGGGCTGCATGGCCGATCCGAAAACCACCCTCAAACGTTTCACGTTGCTGTGTGCCCAGGGCGCGCAAGACCCGCGTGGCTTGTCGCGCCTGATGCTCGGCGGTGCGCCGAATATGGCCCCGGCAGCCTTGATGGCTGGGTTGGAGTTGCTCGCGCAACTGGACACTCGCGTGGCGTTACAGGCGTTTCGTGGCCCGCAGTTGCACCTGTTTGCCGGGCAGGACGGCCTGGTGCCAGCGGAGGCCGCGGGCGAGTTGTTCAGGCTGTTGCCGGATATCGAAATTGGCCTGATCGAACAGGCCAGTCATGCGTTCCTTCTGGAAGACCCCCATGGTGTGGCGGGTGCGATCCAGGCTTTTCTCCACGAGTGCGGTGATGACTGATTTGTCTTTTGTTGCGCTGCCCGGCGGCTTGCCCGACAAGCGCCAGGTTGCGGCCTCGTTTTCCCGTGCGGCGGCCAGTTACGACAGTGTCGCCGAGTTGCAGCGCGATGTCGGCACGCAGTTGCTGCAGCGCTTGCCGGCGAGTTTTGTGCCGTCGCGCTGGCTCGATCTGGGCTGCGGCACCGGTTATTTCACTCGCGCACTGGCCGAGCGATTTGCCGAGAGTCAGGGCCTGGCGCTGGATATCGCCGAAGGCATGCTCGAGCATGCGCGTCCGTTAGGCGGGGCCGAGCATTTCATTGCCGGTGATGCCGAGCGTCTGCCACTGCAGGACGCAACCTGCGAGCTGATCTTCTCCAGCCTGGCGGTGCAGTGGTGTGCGGACTTCGAATCGGTGCTCAGCGAGGCTTTTCGCGTGCTCAAGCCCGGCGGGATTTTTGCGTTTGCTAGTCTTTGCGTGGGGACGCTGTACGAGTTGCGCGACAGCTGGCGTCAGGTCGATGGCCTGGTGCATGTCAATCGCTTCCGCGAGTTTGCCCGTTATCAACAGCTGTGCGCCGCCAGTGGTTTGCGCACGCTGAGTCTGCAGAATCAGGCGCACGCGCTGCATTACCCGGATGTGCGCAGCCTGACTCATGAATTGAAAGCTTTGGGTGCGCACAATCTGAATCCGGGTCGTCCCGGCGGTTTGACCGGGCGGGCGCGGATTCTGGGTCTGGTCGAGGCTTATGAGCAGTACCGTCAGGCACAGGGATTGCCGGCGACTTATCAGGTGGTTTACGCCGTGTTGGAGAAACCCTTATGAGCGCAGCCTATTTCATCAGCGGAACGGACACCGATGTCGGCAAGACCACCGTGGCTGCCGGCTTGCTGCATGCGGCGCGGGCGGCGGGGTTGACTACGGCGGCGGGTAAGCCGGTGGCTTCGGGTTGTGAAGTGACGCCCAAAGGCCTGCGCAATGCCGATGCGCTGGCGCTGCTGGCTGAATGTTCGGTGCCGCTGACTTATCAACAGGTCAATCCGGTGGCGTTCGAGCCGGCCATCGCCCCGCATCTGGCAGCGCGCGAGGCCGGTGTGGCGTTAACGGTGCAATCGCTGCTGGCGCCGATGCGCGAAATTCTCGCGCTGAATGCCGAGTTCACCCTCATCGAAGGCGCGGGTGGCTGGCGCGTGCCGTTGGCCGATCAGGCCAATCTGTCCGACTTGGCGATGGCATTGAAGCTGCCGGTGATTCTGGTGGTGGGGGTGCGGTTGGGTTGCATCAGTCATGCGCTTCTGACGGCTGAGGCAATCGCCCGCGATGGGCTGCAACTAGCCGGCTGGGTGGCCAACATCATCGATCCGAAGACGTCGCGGCTGGAAGAGAATCTGGCAACGCTGGCCGAACGGCTGCCGGCGCCGTGCCTGGGGCGTGTGCCGAAATTGAAGGCGCCGAGTGCCGAGGCGGTGGCGGCTCATTTGCAACTGGATTTGCTCGACTAAGCTTTTGTCTATGGGCAGGCACTGTGCCATTAGTGTTTTTGACGGGTGTTTTTCTGGCGCGTCTGCTTCAATGGCAACCATTGATCCTTCCCAAGGATGAGAACTCCCATGGAAATCTCCGGTAACACAGCTTTTTATGCGGGTTTGAGCACCATTCAGACCGGGCAGAACCGCGTCGATCAGGCGGCCAGCCAGATCGCCAATAACACCATTGAGCGTTCGGTCACCAGCCAGTCTTCCGAGGCGCAGGTCGATCGTCTGCGCGGTATCGACCGCAGCCAGCAGATGGATCCGGGCAGCGCCATGGCCGAGATGGCCCAAGGCAAGTTTCAGGTGGAACTGGGCACCAAAGTCGCCAAGGCTTCCGATGAAATGCTCGGTACGATCATCGATACCTTTGCCTGATTTTTTCCTCTTCTGTCCGCCGAACGCCGCGCCTTGTCGCGGCGTTTTCCGTTGTAAGTCCTTCTCCCTCAACTAATCTTTTTCAAGACTCGTGGCGCTTGGCAGTCCATGGCGATTTATTGCGTCCGGCGTTTGAAAAGAGCGGATGACGAACGGCAAAAGATCGACGCTTGACAAGATTTCGGCGTAAACGTATGTTTCAAACAACTGTTTGACCGTCATAACAAATCAACACGGTCGTTCATTCCCGGTTACATCAGCAGAGGTTTATCGCTATGCCTGACTACAAGGCCCCCTTGCGTGATATTCGCTTCGTACGTGACGAACTGCTTGGCTACGAAGCGCACTATCAGAGCCTTCCGGCTTGCGCCGACGCAACGCCTGACATGGTTGACGCCATTCTTGAAGAAGGCGCCAAGTTTTGTGAGCAGGTACTGGCACCGCTGAACCGCGTGGGCGACCTGGAAGGCTGCACCTGGAGCGAGTCCGGCGTGAAAACCCCGACTGGCTTCAAAGAGGCCTATAAGCAATTCGTCGAAGGCGGCTGGCCTAGCCTGGCGCACGACGTCGAGCACGGTGGTCAAGGCCTGCCGGAGTCGCTGGGTCTGGCTGTCAGCGAAATGGTTGGCGAAGCCAACTGGTCGTGGGGCATGTACCCAGGCCTGTCGCACGGCGCGATGAACACCATCTCCGAGCACGGCACCCCGGAGCAGCAGGAAGCCTATCTGACCAAACTGGTCTCCGGCGAATGGACCGGCACCATGTGCCTGACCGAACCGCACTGCGGCACCGATCTGGGAATGCTGCGCACCAAGGCCGAACCTCAGGCCGATGGTTCCTACAAAGTTTCCGGCACCAAGATCTTCATCTCGGCCGGTGAACACGACATGGCCGACAACATCGTCCACATCGTGCTGGCCCGCCTGCCGGACGCTCCGGCTGGCACCAAAGGCATTTCGCTGTTCATCGTTCCAAAGTTCCTGCCGAATGCCGATGGCACCATCGGTGCACGCAATGCCGTGAGCTGCGGTTCGCTGGAACACAAGATGGGCATCCACGGCAACGCCACGTGCGTGATGAACTTCGACGGCGCCACCGGTTTCCTGATCGGCCCGGCGAACAAAGGCCTTAACTGCATGTTCACCTTTATGAACACCGCACGTCTGGGCACCGCGCTGCAAGGTCTGGCTCACGCCGAAATCGGCTTCCAGGGCGGCCTGAAATACGCTCGCGACCGTCTGCAAATGCGCTCCCTGACTGGCCCGAAAGCACCGGACAAAGCCGCTGACCCGATCATCGTGCACCCAGACGTACGCCGCATGCTGTTGACCATGAAGGCATTCGCCGAAGGCAACCGTGCGATGGTGTACTTCACCGCCAAACAGGTCGACATCGTCAAATACGGCGTCGATGAAGAAGAGAAGAAGAAAGCCGACGCACTGCTGGCCTTCATGACGCCGATCGCCAAGGCGTTCATGACCGAAGTCGGTTTCGAAGCCGCCAACCACGGCGTGCAGATCTATGGCGGCCACGGCTTCATCGCCGAGTGGGGCATGGAGCAGAACGTTCGCGACAGCCGCATTTCGATGCTGTACGAAGGCACCACCGGTATCCAGGCGCTCGACCTGCTCGGCCGTAAAGTGCTGATGACTCAAGGCGAGGCTCTGAAAGGCTTCACCAAGATCGTCCACAAGTTCTGCCAGAACAACGAAGGCAACGAAGCCGTCAAAGAGTTCGTCGCACCGCTGGCCGCGATCAACAAGGAATGGGGCGAGCTGACCATGAAGGTCGGTATGGCCGCCATGAAGGATCGCGAAGAAGTCGGCGCAGCCTCCGTGGACTACCTGATGTACTCCGGTTACGCCTGCCTGGCCTACTTCTGGGCCGACATGGCACGTGTGGCCGCCGAGAAGCTGGCAGAAGGCAGCGGCGACGCAGCGTTCTACACCGCCAAGCTGCAAACTGCGCGTTTCTACTTCCAGCGCATCCTGCCGCGTACCCGTACCCACGTGGCCACCATGCTGTCCGGTGCCAACAACCTGATGGACATGAAGGAAGAAGACTTCGCACTGGGCTACTAAGCCTTAACGCGGTCTGACGAAAAACCGCTGCTCCTCCGGGAACAGCGGTTTTTTTATTTCTGATTCGCTCAGAAACCGGGGTTTTCGGCCGTTAAAGAGACTGCCTGTGATCTGGATCACATTGTGAGTGCTTAACTGCGCACATTGCAGGCACAATGCCATCTCTTTGCTATGACGGGTCGGAGCTTTACCCTTGCCGCGTTCTTCCGCTGTACGTTTCAGTCATTTCCTGCCTTCGCTGCTGTTGTTGCTTGCGGGGCTGTCGGCTGCGTACATCAAAGACCTCAATGTTTTCTTCACTTCGCTGTTCAATGTGCTGCCGACCCTGGTGCTGCTGTTGGGTGGTGCTTACTGTGCGGTTTACCGACGTCAGCGCGAACTGTTTCTGATGCTCACGGTGTACATCGCCTACTTTCTGCTCGACACCCAGACTGACTATTACCGCGACAACGGCAAAGTGCGTGACGACGCCGCGGTGGTGTTCCATCTGGTCTGTCTGCTGCTGCCGTTGCTGTTCGGCCTGTTTGCCGCGTGGCAGGAGCGCACCCATCTGTTTCAGGACATGGTCGCGCGATTCGCGGTGCTGCTGGCCTTTGGCAGCGTTGCTCTGGGGCTTGAACAAAGTTATCCCCAGGCGTTGCTGCTGTGGCTTTCGGAGATCCGCTGGCCGGCGCTGCACGGGGCGTGGATGAGTCTGATCCAGATGTCCTATCCGGTATTCCTCTCGGCATTCCTGCTGCTGGCGTGGCAATACTGGCGCAATCCGCGTCCGCTGCATGCGGCGCAACTGGTCGGCTTGCTCGGGGTGTTCTGGATGCTGCCGAAAACCTTCATCCTGCCGTTTACGCTGAACATCATGTGCAGCCAGGTAATGTTGATGATTGCCGCCGCCGTGGCGCACGAGGCGTATCAAATGGCCTTCCGCGACGAGCTCACCGGATTGCCGGGGCGTCGCGCGCTGAATGAGCGCATGCAGCGCCTGGGGCGCAACTACGTGTTGGCAATGAGCGACGTCGATCACTTCAAGAAATTCAACGACACCCACGGTCACGACGTCGGTGATCAGGTGCTGCGACTGGTTGCCAGCAAACTGTCGAAAATCAGCGGTGGCGGTAGGGCGTATCGCTACGGCGGTGAGGAATTTGCCCTGGTGTTTGCAGGCAAAACCCTTGAGGAGTGCATGCCGCACCTGGAAGTGATCCGCGAGTCGATTGCTTCCTACAACATCCAGCTGCGCAATCAGGAAAACCGTCCGCAGGATGACCAGCAAGGTCGCCAGCGCCGTGCTGGCTCCGGCGCTTCCAGCGTTTCGGTCACGGTCAGTATCGGCGTCGCCGAGCGGGTCGATCAACGCACCCCGGAAGAAGTCCTGAAGTCCGCCGACCAGGCCTTGTACAGCGCCAAGGGCGCCGGGCGTAACTGCGTCATGGCGTTCGGACAGAACCGTCGCGGCGCGGTACGCATGGACAGCGCCGCTAGTTGAATCGAGTCCTACCCGTTCTCTGAAGAGCCCGCGATTGCGGGCTTCTTTTGATCCATGAAATGCCAGTGACTAAAAATAACAAATCAGTCACTGGCTGACCCTATGTGTCGCAAAAGTTGTTGAGGTACACTCGGCCTCAACGAAAACACCCTTCCACGAATCACCTGTTTAGATCTTGCGAGGTTTGCCATGGCTGACTACAAAGCGCCGCTGCGCGATATGCGCTTCGTCCTCAATGAAGTATTCGAAGTCGCCAAACTCTGGGCCGAATTGCCGGCATTGGCCGAGACCGTCGATGCGGAAACCGTGGAAGCCATTCTCGAAGAAGCCGGCAAGGTCACCAGCAAAAGCATCGCGCCGCTGAGTCGTGCCGCCGACGAAGAAGGCTGCCACTGGAAGGACGGTGCAGTCACCACGCCGGCCGGTTTCCCACAGGCTTATCAGACTTACGCCGAAGGTGGCTGGGTCGGTGTCGGCGGTGATCCGGCCTATGGCGGCATGGGCATGCCCAAAGCCGTTTCGGCGCAGGTCGAAGAAATGGTCAACTCCGCCAGCCTGTCGTTTGGTCTGTACCCGATGCTGACCGCCGGTGCCTGCCTGTCGATCAACGCCCACGCCAGCGAAGAGCTGAAAGCCGCGTACCTGCCCAACATGTACGCCGGCATCTGGGCCGGTTCCATGTGCCTGACCGAGCCACACGCCGGCACCGACCTAGGCATCATCCGCACCAAGGCCGAGCCGCAGGCCGACGGTTCCTACAAGGTCAGCGGCACCAAGATCTTCATCACCGGCGGTGAGCACGACCTGACCGAAAACATCATTCATCTGGTGCTGGCGAAACTGCCGGACGCCCCGGCGGGGCCGAAAGGCATTTCGCTGTTCCTGGTACCGAAGTTCATGGTCAATGCCGATGGCAGCCTCGGTGCGCGCAACCCGGCGAACTGCGGGTCGATCGAACACAAGATGGGCATCCAGGCGTCCGCGACCTGCGTGATGAACTTCGACGAAGCCGTGGGTTATCTGGTCGGCGAGCCGAACAAGGGTCTGGCGGCGATGTTCACCATGATGAACTACGAGCGCCTGGGCGTCGGTATTCAGGGCCTGGCCAGCGGCGAGCGCTCGTATCAGAACGCTGTCGAATACGCCCGCGATCGTCTGCAGAGCCGTTCGCCGACCGGCGCGCAAAACAAGGACAAGGTCGCCGACCCGATCATCGTCCACCCGGACGTGCGTCGCATGCTGCTGACCATGAAAGCCTCGAACGAAGGTGGCCGCGCGTTTTCCACCTACGTGGCGATGCAACTCGACACCGCCAAGTTCAGCGAAGACGCCACCACCCGCAAAAGAGCGGAAGACCTGGTGGCGCTGCTGACGCCAGTCGCCAAGGCGTTCCTCACCGACCTCGGTCTGGAAACTACCGTGCACGGCCAGCAGATTTTCGGCGGCCACGGTTACATCCGCGAGTGGGGCCAGGAGCAACTGGTACGTGACGTGCGCATCACCCAGATCTACGAAGGCACCAACGGCATTCAGGCGTTGGACCTGGTCGGGCGCAAGATCGTAGGCAGCGGCGGCGCGTTCTATAAGCTGTTCGCTGACGAGATTCGCCACTTCACCGCGACGGCCAGCGCTGAACTGGGTGAATTCACCAAGCCGCTGAACGATGCTGTAGGCACTCTGGATGAGCTGACGGCGTGGCTGCTGGATCGGGCGAAAACCAATCCGAACGAAATCGGCGCGGCCTCGGTCGAATATTTGCAGGCCTTCGGCTACACCGCTTACGCCTACATGTGGGCGCTGATGGCGAAAGCCGCGCTGGGCAAAGAAACGCAGGACGATTTCTACGCCAGCAAGCTGGGCACCGCACGCTTCTATTTCGCCCGTTTGCTGCCGCGTATCCACTCGTTGAGCGCTTCGGTGAAGGCCGGCAGCGAGTCGCTGTTCCTGCTGAACGCCGAGCAATTCTGATGAGGTAACGTCATGTAAGCAATCTCTTACATGACGTGCTGCTGTTCTCCCATAGGCGTAGATTGGATCCACGGCTAATCTACAACTCATGGACGTCGCGCAGGAAGCGCAAAGTAACAACACGGACACGTAGGATTCTGCCAGGACGGCGGAGTGAAATGGATGTCAGGGAAACAGTCTGCAAAGCCCCGCTTCGGCGGGGTTTTCTTTTGCCTGAAGAAAAGTGCTCAGGTCAGTGGATCCAGTGTTGGCTTCTCTTCGCGCTCCATAACCTCTTCGAGCAGAGTCCGCAGCAGCGCCAACGAGGCTTGCTGGCGTTGTACATCGCGACATACCAGCCCGACCTTCAGCGGCACCCGTGGTTCGCTCAGCGGTTTCCACAGCAAGTCCTGATCGTCGTACTCCTTTTGCGAACGTCCCGGCAGCACCGTCGCCAGTCTGGTGTGCGGCAGACTGTCGAGAATCCCCAGCATATTGTTGAGTTCGGCCTGCACCTGTGGCCGGCGCCCAAGGCTCGTCAGTTGCGCCTGCCAGATCTGCCGGATCTGGAACTCCTCGCCCAGCAACAACATCGGCAGCTCGGCGGCCTGCCGCATCGAGACTTTCTTGAATTCACGCAGCGGGTGATCTGCCGGGATCACCAGCGTCAGCTCGTCTTCATACAGCAGCACGCCATGCAGACCCGGTTGGCGCGGCGGCAGGTAGCTGATGCCGATGTCCAAAGAGCCGTTGAGCAAGCGGCGTTCGATCTCCAGCCCGGTCAGCTCGTAAATCTGCACCACCAGATGTGGCTGCGCCTTGCGCACCCGTTCGAGCATTTGCGGCACGAGGCTGGTGTGCACGGTTTGCAGCACGCCGATCGCCAGTGTGCGCACCGCCTGACCCTTGAAGTTACCCAGCGCCTCCCGCGCTCTTTGCAGTCCATCGAGCAGCGGCAGGGCGTGGTTGTACAACGTGTGCGCGGCGAAGGTCGGCAACAGGCGTTTGCTGCTGCGTTCGAACAGCGTAACGTCGAGGTTTTGTTCGAGTTGGCGGATCTGCTGCGACAGTGCTGGCTGCGAGATCGACAAGCGCTCGGCAGCACGGCCGACATGACCTTCTTCGTAGACCGCGACGAAATAACGCAGTTGTTTGAAATCCATAAGTAATGCTTATCGAAAATGCTGGTAAATCGAAATGGCCCGAAGCCGTCCGTGAGCCTAGTCTAACCGTAATCACAAGGCTTACAGGGCCAAAGAGCGCGATGAATAGCGTTTGCTTCGATAGTGTATGCATAGGCAGTTCAAAAAACCTCGGACGAGGTGTTTTTCAATGAATCTGTTCAGTTTGCGGCGCCAGACGCCGAGCCTTGATGACCTCGCGTTTGAGGCCAGCTCACCTGATGCAGGCGAAAGCCTGACTGCCGAGCGGCTGATGCCCAGCGTCGAGCGCCCGCAGCAGGTGTTCGTGCGTGGCCAGGGCTCCTGGCTGTGGGACAGCAACGATCGCGCTTATCTCGACTTCGTCCAGGCCGGTGGCGCCAACAGTCTGGGGCACAGCCCTTCGGCGTTGGTCAAAGCGATTGCCGCTCAGGCTCAGGCGCTGATCAATCCCGGTTTCAACCTGCACAATCGCGGCATGCTCAGTCTCGCCGAGCGGCTGTGTGCCAGCACCGCAAGTGATCAGGCCTATTTGCTCAACAGCGGCAGCGAGGCCTGTGAGGCGGCGATCAAACTGGCGCGTAAATGGGGTCAGTTGCATCGGGGCGGCGCGTCGCGAATCATCGTGGCGAAGCAAGGCTGTCACGGTCGGAGTCTGGCGACGATTTCGGCATCGGACAGTTGCAACCTGCATAACCACTTCGCCCCGTTGCTGCCGGGTTTTGATTGGGTGCCGTTCAATGACTTGCCGGCGCTGCATGCGGCGGTCGATGCGCAAACCGTGGGGATCATGCTCGAACCGATCCAGAGCGATGCCGGGGTGATTCCGGCCAGCGAGCATTACCTCAAAGGCGTTGAGCGCCTGTGTCGTGAGCTGGGCATTCTGCTGATTCTCGACGAAGTGCAGACCGGCATCGGTCGCTGCGGCAGCTTGCTCGCCGAACAGTCCTACGGCGTACGCGCGGATATCGTCGTGCTCGGCAAGGGGCTGGGCGGCGGTGTGCCATTGGCGGCGCTGCTGGCCCGGGGCAAGGCCTGCTGCTTTGAAGCGGGTGAACTGGGTGGCACCCATCATGGCAACGCATTGATGACGGCGGCTGGCCTGGTGGTGCTCGACAGCGTGCAGGATCGGGCGTTTCTGCAGCAAGTCAACGACCACGGCCAGTACCTGCGCGAGGGTCTTGCTCGACTGGCCCAGCGTTACGGCCATGGCGAATTGCGTGGGCAGGGGCTGTTCTGGGGACTGAGCCTGTCAGAGGATTCAGCGGAGGCTGTAGTCACAGCCGCCCTGCATGAAGGCCTGCTGCTCAACGCACCACAAACCGATTGCCTGCGCTTCACCCCGGCACTCACCGTCAGCAAGGGCAACATCGACGAAATGCTCCTGCGCCTGACCCGTGCCTTCTCACGAGTACGCACCGCGCAACTGCAATGCCGCAAAGGGGTTGCCGTCTGAGCTGAAGTTTCCTACCCGATTTCCAGAACCGTCTCGCGGTATAACGCACGCCTCACGCCTGATTCTTTTGGCGTGGGGCGTTTTTTTTGTGTCTGGTGATGGCGATCAACTGGCAACTGCACTGAACCCTGACGAACGGCGCGGGTCGATTAGCTTGTATGGCTCATGTGAGCCAACCCCCATTCAGGAGCTGACCCATGGACTTCATTCGTATCATCATCGCCATTCTGTTGCCGCCACTGGGTGTGTTTCTGCAGGTCGGGTTTGGCGGGGCGTTCTGGTTGAACATTCTGCTGACACTGTGCGGCTACATTCCGGGGATCGTGCACGCGGTGTACATCATCGCCAAGCGCTGAGTTCTGCGGCGCCAGATAGATGCCTTCGCGAGCAAGCCCGCTCCCACATTTGATTGTGTTATCTACACAAAACCCTGTGGGAGCGGGCTTGCTCGCGAAGGGGGCAACTCGGTAATTCAGTCCGAGAGCCCCATCACCCGCCGATAAAACTTCCATTCCTGCTCCAGCGCATGCGCCTGATTCACCGCCCGGCGAAAGCCATGGCGTTCTTCAGCGTAATAGTGCGCCTCGACCACAACGCCATTGCGCTCCAGCGCCGCAACCATGTCGCGGGTCTGTTGCGGCACGACCACGGCGTCCAGTTCACCCTGAAAGAAAATCACCGGCACGCGGATGTTGCTCGCGTGCAGCAGCGGTGTGCGCGCTGCGTAGCGCTCTGCGTCCTGCTTGGGATCGCCGATCAGCCAGTCGAGGTAATCGCCTTCGAACTTGTGCGTCGCCCGCGCCAGCGCCACCGGGTCGCTGACCCCATACAAACTGGCACCGGCGCGGAACACCTGATGAAACGCCAACGCGCACAACGTGGTGTAACCCCCGGCACTGCCGCCACGAATGAATGCCCGTTCGCCGTCGATCAGGCCTTGTTCAGCGAGATACGTCACCACTGCGCAAGCGTCTTCGACATCCACGTCACCCCAGCTCAAGTGCAGAGCCTGCCGATATTCGCGGCCATAACCGCTGCTGCCCCGGTAGTTGAGGTCGGCAACGGCGAACCCGCGTTGCGTCCAGTACTGGATACGCGGATCGAGCATCGGGTAGCAGGCCGAAGTCGGACCTCCATGGATAAACACCACAAGCGGCGGTTGCGCCTGATCGTTCATCGCCGGATAGAAGAAACCGTGAGCCTCACCGCTGCCGCTCGGGTAGCGCAAAGTCTGCGGACGGCTGATGCGCTCCGCCGCCAGAGGTGCAACACCGCCGGCCAGCACCTGCACCGAGTGGGTGGCGCAATCGATCGCAATCACCGCTGACGGACTGATCGGCGAGGCAGCAATGCAGTAGATGAATTGCTGATCCAGCGCCAGATGGCGGAAGCGACTGTAGTCACCGGTAAAATCCTGGTCGCCGAGCGTCAGGCGACCAAAACCGCTCTCGGTCCGGCTAGCCAGATACGAGTCGCCCACTGGCAACCAGGTGCAGCCGCCCATTTGCCAAGGCGCGGGCGCATGGTCGACCTGCGCGGCTGGCAAAGGTCGCAAGCCGTCACCGGTTTCAGCCCACGGCTGCCAGAATCCGCCGCGATCGGTCAGGCACAAAAGGCGGTTTTCGGCATCGAAACGCGGTTGCTGGATCGACTCTTCACGCTCGGCGCCCGCCACGCAACGCGGGGAGCCGAATGCACCGTTGCTCAGGCGCTCAGCCACCATCAAACGCGTTGAGGTCCATGGCTGATGCGGCCGACTCCACTCGATCCAGGCCAGCCGCGAACCGTCCGGGCTGATGATCGGTGCCGCATAAAAATCCGCACCCTCAGCCAATACACGCCGTGCGCCATCGGCCAAATCAATTGCCACCAGCCGATGCTGATCCTGCTGTTCCTCAGCTGCCAGAACCTGGCCGAAAGCAAAATGCAGATCGCCATAACGACACTCGCCCGACGTCAGCGCCTCCGGTGCGCCTTCCAATGTCTGCCGATAAAGCTGCTGGTCTGCCTCATTGACGAAAATCACCCCGTCCGCCGTCAGACAAAACGCACCACCGCCATATTCGTACACCCGACTGCGCACACTGAAGCCATCCGGCGTCAGACATTTCGCTACACCGTCGCGCCACTGCCAGATCCGGCACGCGGCATCTGCCGGGCGATATTCATTCCAGAACAATCCGTTGGCGCCGAGCTGCAGTTCGGCGAAGTCCGTGCCGGCGGCGACGGCCTGGGCGGCGCTGAAAGGCTCAGCCCTTGGCGATGAGGCGCGAGTTTCGTTCATTACGGAAGGCCAATTGTTCGATGGTCTGGGTGGCGTGTTCGGCTTCTTCGCGGGCCTTGAGGATCACGCCGTGATCTGCGGATTTGCTGCATACCGGGTCGGCGTTACTCGCGTCGCCCGTGAGCATGAAGGCCTGACAGCGGCAGCCGCCGAAATCCTGTTCCTTCTCGTCGCAGGAGCGGCATGGCTCGGGCATCCAGTCGTAACCGCGAAAGCGGTTGAAGCCGAACGAGTCGTACCAGATGTGCTGCATGCTGTGATCGCGCACATTGGGAAATTGTACCGGCAGCTGTCGGGCGCCATGACAGGGCAGGGCCGTACCGTCCGGGGTGACCGTCAGAAACAGGCTGCCCCAGCCGTTCATGCAGGCTTTCGGGCGTTCCTCGTAGTAATCCGGGGTGACGAATATCAGCTTGCACGGATGCCCTTCGGCTTCGAGTTTGGCGCGGTATTCGTTGGTGATGCGTTCAGCGCGCACCAGTTGTTCCTTGGTCGGCAACAGGCCGACGCGATTGAGCTGCGCCCAGCCGTAGAACTGGCAGGTGGCGAGTTCGACGAAGTCGGCCTCCAGCGCGATGCACAGCTCGATGATGCGGTCGATCTTGTCGATGTTGTGCCGGTGGGTGACGAAGTTCAGCACCATCGGATAGCCGTGAGCCTTCACCGCCCGGGCCATTTCCAGCTTCTGCGCAAAGGCTTTTTTCGAGCCGGCGAGCAGGTTGTTCACTTGCTCGTCACTGGCCTGGAAACTGATCTGGATGTGGTCGAGGCCGGCCTTTTTGAAGTCGCTGATTTTCTGCTCGGTCAGACCGATGCCGGAGGTGATCAGGTTGGTGTAAAAACCCAACTGCCGCGCTTCACGAATCAGCTCGGCGAGGTCCTGGCGCACCAGCGGCTCGCCACCGGAAAAGCCCAGTTGCGCCGCGCCCATTTCCCGCGCTTCGCGGAAGACCTTGATCCACTGCTCGGTGCTCAGCTCTTTGCCCTGCTCGGCGAAATCCAGTGGATTGGAGCAGTACGGACATTGCAGCGGGCAGCGGTAGGTCAGCTCGGCGAGCAACCACAGCGGCAGGCCGATCTCGGGCTTGGGCGGCAGATCAGGCAAGTTCGATCCAGTGCTGCGCACGGGCAACCTCCATGAATTGCTCGATGTCATCGCCGAGCTCGGGCACACCAGGGAATTGCTCATCGAGTTTGCCGATGATCGCCGCGACGTCGCGTTCCCCGTCGATCAGAGCACCGATCAGCGCGGCCGTCTCATTGAGCTTGATCATGCCCTCGGGGTAGAGCAGCACGTGGCCTTTCTGCGCCGGTTCGTACTGGAAGCGGTAGCCGGGACGCCAGATCGGGACTTTGCTGCGATCGAAACTCATAAGGTGATTCCTTTGTGCCAGACCCGTTGCTCGGTGACGCTGTGATACGGCGGGCGATTCAGTTCGTAAGCCATGCTCATGGCATCGAGCATGCTCCAAAGAATGTCCAGTTTGAACTGGAGAATTTCCAGCATGCGCTCTTGGCCTTCGCGGGTCTTGTAGTGCTCAAGCGTGATCGCCAGACCATGCTCGACATCGCGCCGCGCCTGGCCGAGGCGGGTGCGGAAGTATTCGTAGCCGGCCGGGTCGATCCACGGGTAATGCTGCGGCCAGCTGTCGAGGCGCGACTGGTGAATCTGCGGCGCGAACAGCTCGGTCAGCGAGCTGCTGGCGGCTTCCTGCCAACTGGCGCGGCGGGCGAAGTTGACGTAGGCGTCGACGGCGAAACGCACGCCGGGCAGCACCAGTTCCTGTGAGCGCAGTTGATCCGGATCGAGCCCGACCGCTTGCCCGAGGCGCAGCCAGGCTTCAATACCGCCGTCTTCGCCGGGAGCGCCGTCGTGGTCGAGCAGACGTTGAATCCACTCGCGGCGGATCTCGCGATCAGGGCAGTTGGCGAGGATGGCTGCGTCTTTCAGGGGGATGTTCACCTGATAATAGAAGCGATTGGCGACCCAGCCCTGAATCTGTTCGCGGGTGGCGCGGCCTTCATACATCGCCACGTGGTACGGGTGGTAGATGTGGTAATAGGCGCCCTTTGCGCGCAGGGCGGCTTCGAATTCGCTGGGGGACATTGGCGTGTCGGTCATGTCTGGTCTCC
Source organism: Pseudomonas sp. Eth.TT006 (assembly GCF_054456575.1). Taxonomy (NCBI): domain Bacteria; kingdom Pseudomonadati; phylum Pseudomonadota; class Gammaproteobacteria; order Pseudomonadales; family Pseudomonadaceae; genus Pseudomonas; species Pseudomonas sp. Eth.TT006. The sequence continues at coordinate 30,673 of NZ_JBTJEN010000018.1, forward strand.
GGGAGCAAGCGTTGGATTCTGTGGTGTCTATCAGGACGCCATCGCTGGCAAGCCAGCTCCCACAGGGTTTTTGTGTGCGCCACAAATCCTGTGTGGGAGCGGGCTTGCTCGCGAAGAGGCCATCCGCTACAGCACGATACTCATGCCATCAAACGCCACTTCAACATTACGCCGCACCAGCTCCGCACGCTCCTGCGAATCCTCGTCGAGAATCGGGTTGGTGTTGTTGATGTGGATAAGCACCTTGCGCTGCTCAGGCAACTGCTCCAGCACTTCGAGCATGCCGCCGGGGCCGTTCTGCGCCAGATGGCCCATCTCGCGACCGGTGCGGGTGCCGACGCCGCGGCGCTGCATTTCATCGTCGTCCCACAGCGTGCCGTCCACCAGCAGGCAGTCGCTGCCGGCCATGATTTCCAGCAGCGGCGCGTCGACCTTGCCCAGGCCGGGGGCGTAGAACAGTTTGCCGCCGGTGTTGAGGTCTTCGACGATCAGACCGATGTTGTCGCCCGGGTGCGGGTCGAAACGGTGCGGCGAGTAGGGCGGCGCGGCGCTGCGCAACGGCAGCGGGGTGAAACGCAGGTTCGGGCAGGCGGCGACGGTGAAGCTCTGGTCGAGTTCGATACGGTTCCAGTTCAACCCGCCGTTCCAGTGGGTAAGCATTTTGAACAGCGGGAAACCGGTGCTCAGGTCTTCGTGAACCATGTCCGTGCACCACACCTGATGCGGGCAGCCTTCACGCAGGCTGAGCAGGCCGGTGGTGTGGTCGATCTGGCTGTCCATCAGGATAATCGCGCTGATCCCGGTGTCCCGCAGGGCACGGCCCGGTTGCATCGGGGCGAAGCTCTGCAGTTGTGCGCGGATGTCCGGCGAGGCGTTGCACAGCACCCAGTTCACACCGTCATCGGAAATCGCAATGGACGATTGGGTGCGGGCCTTGGCATTCAGGCTGCCGTCGCGAAAGCCTGCGCAATTGACGCAGTTGCAGTTCCACTGCGGAAATCCGCCACCGGCGGCCGAACCCAGAATCTGGACGAACATGAACGCTCCCATCTTTCAACGCTGAAAATAAAACGCCCCGGCGAGCCGAGGCGTTGCACTGCAAGTCTGCGTAGCAGAACTCAGCGGCTGGCGAAGTACATGGTGACTTCGAAGCCGATACGCAGGTCGGTGTAAGCCGGTTTGGTCCAGGACATGGGTGTCTCCTTCAGGGTGGGTGGGATAGCGCTGTCCATAGTTATAGTCCACGGCAACGCAGGGATGTTCCAAATAGTTAGGCGGCTATGTTACTCAAAATTTCCGGGTGTTTGCCCGTGAATCTTTGAGAAAGCTCCTTACAGCTTGGGTAACGATCATTTTCCGGCTTGCCACGGCGTGCCCGGTGACGCGCCGCTGGCCAGACAGTGCCAGCCAGCCTCGCTGAGCAAGCGTTGCGCAGCCGCCAGCAGTGCCGGACGCTGCAGGTGTGCGATGGCTGCGATCAGTTGCGGCAGATAATCCGACGAGTGGCCGGCAAGTTTGGCCTGCCACAGCAGTTCGGCGGCGTCTTTGGTGGACAGGTTATTCTCGTCGAATTGCTCGGCAAGTGCCTGGCGCTGCTGGTTGAAACTGTGGTCATCCAGAGATCCGATCAGCTCGGGAACACTGGCGAGGAATTGCTGGATATGCCCGAGCAACGCCGTTGGCGCGACGCTCGGCGACTGCACGCCAAACAGCAATCCGGTCTGGCCATGCAGCTGGCGCAATCCGCTGAACACCGCATAACCCAACTGCAATTCCACACGCAGGCGCTGGTAGAACGGTGTCTGGCATAGTTGCGCGAGCAGGCGCCAGGCGGCTTCGTCGGCGATCTCTCGGCTCGCGGTCGGGCAGAACAGCAGCAGTGCATGTTCGCTGGAAGCTGTGTCGATGTTGTTCCAGATCTGCCCAGAACTGCTCATCGCCGCTGTTGGAATCTGGTTGTCCGGAATGCCGGGGATGCGACTCAGGGCCAGGCCCAAGGCGGATTGGGTTTGAGCGTTGAGGCCCAGGGCCAGTCCGTCCCAACGGGACGTTGTCCACAGCTGTTTGATATCGTCCGAGCGTGGTGCTGCTGGCAGGCAGGTTTGCGGTAATGCTCTGAGCAACTGGCGGATCGGGATCAGCAGCGCTTCCGGCTCTGAGCTGGCGGAATCGGCATCAACCTGCGTCAGACATTTCAGCGCATGCTCCAGGACGCCGGGCATCGGTTCTTGCAGGCCGGTCAGTTTCAGCAGCCACTGGGTGCCGCTGGTGCTCAACGACAGCTCGACTCCGGCCTGACGCGCATCCTCTTGGGTTTGTCGCAGACTGCGCTGCAGCTTACCGAGCAGATCGTCCGTGGCTGCTGTTTCCAACTGCCAGCGCAAGTAGATCGCGCGTTCATCGCCACTGTCGGCCAAGGCCTGGCTGAATTGCATCGGCGAGCGTTCGCGGCGGCTGCGGGAGCGGTCCTGCGCGAACGTACGCAGACCCCGGTGGGCACTGGTTTGTCCACGAATCAGTCCAGCGTTGGCCAGCGGCTCGCTGGAACCGAGGAAAGGGTTGGCGGCAGGCAGGTGCCAATGCGCGCTGAAGTTATCCACAACGCCGATGTCATGCAGGATCTGTTTGAGAGCGACCACGCCGTTCTCCGACAAGCCGTGTTCAAGCTGTTCACTGTCGAGGCGCGCCAGTTGCAGTGCGCCACTGACTTGCTGCTGACGTTCCTGCAGTTTCGCGTACTCCTCGCGCAACACCGCCCAATCCTGTTGCGCGGCGAAGAAACTCAGCCAATCCAGTACCTGTGCGCGAATAGCGTCTAGAGATTCGGCACGGGCAGTGAATTGCAGATGCAGTAAGGCTTGCCCGGCAAACTGGTACAGCGGCGTAGCTTTCAGGCTGTCCGCGAGGCCCAGTTGCTGCAGATTGGCCTGCAGGCCACCGGGCTTGGCGTTGTTCATCCAATGACAGAGAAACGCCGGTGCCTCGGCGGATGAATCGGGCAGCGCTTCGAAGGCGAACAGCATATTGCAGTACTGCACGCCTGCCTGTTGATAACTTTTTACCTGCAGTGGCTGGGTGGCCGCTTGCGCAACGTTATCCCCAACCGGCAGCGCTGCAGCGAACTGCTGCGCCATCGCGCGCAACTCCTCAATGCTCTGCGGCCCGACCAGACTCAGGGTCATCTGGCCGCTGCAATAAAAGCGCTGATGGAAATCTTTCAACGCCTGCTGAAATGCCGGCTGCTCGACCTTCAGGCTGTCGCGATTGCCCGCATGAAATCCGCGCAACGGATGCGTTGCCGGCAAACCCTCGTACAAGGACAGTGCCTGCTGTGCCACGGGATCCTGCGACCACGCGATAAATTCCGCTTCCAGCACTTCGCGTTCACGCAATTGATCGTCCACATTCATACGCGGTCGGGCGAGCATGTCTGACAGACGCTCAAGCCCGGCGCCGAAGGCCGAGGTCGGCGATTCAAAGAAGAAATCGGTGGTGCGCTCGCGGGTGCTGGCATTCACCTGACCGCCATGCCTTTGCACATAGGCCATCAGCGTCTGCTCGGCAGGAAAGCGTTCGGTGCCGAGAAACAGCAAATGCTCAAGGAAATGTGCGAGCCCCGGCCACTCCAGCGGCACATCATGACTACCGGCGGCCACCCGCAGCGCGGCGGCACTGCGCTTCAAGCCAGGCACATGACGCAGGGTCACGCGCAAGCCGTTGGCCAGGGTTTCGGTGTGGGGGCGGGGGTGAGTCGGCGCAGGCATGGGCACTTCCAGAACAGTGAAGTGCCAATGCTAGCGGATTGCGTGGGGTCAGCGCTTGTTCAGTGCGTGGTAAAGCTCGGGACGGCGATCACTGAGGTAGCGATTGGCGGCGCGGGAATCGGCCATCAACTGCCGATCCAGCTCGCCGACGATCAGCGCTTCATCCAGGCCGGCCAGGGCGATTTGGTTGCCGTCCGGAGCGGCGATGCTGCTTTGCCCGCAATAGTGGATCTCGCCTTCGTTACCGCAATAGTTGGCGTAGGCCACGTAGCACTGGTTTTCGAAGGCGCGGGAGCGCACGGTGACGTCGGCGACGAAATCGAACGGGATCATGTTCGCGGTCGGCACCAGAATCAGTTCGGCGCCGGCCAGCGCCAGACGCCGCGCGTTTTCCGGAAACTCCAGGTCGTAGCAGATCAGGAAACCGAGCTTCCAGCCGTTGAGTTCCACCACTGGAAACGCATCGTCGCCGGGGCTGAACATCGAGCGGTCCAGATCACCGAACAGATGAGTCTTGCGGTAGTTGCACAAGCGTTCGCCGTGCGCGTCGATCAATTGCACGGCGTTGTAGATCTGGCCGTCAGCGGTACGCTCCGGATAACCGTAGACAATCGCCAGCCCGGCGGCTTTGGCGATGCGGCCGATCTGCTGCGCCCATTCACCGTTGTAGACCTCGGCCAAGGTACTGACCGCCTCGGCACCGATGTTGTAGCCGGTCAGAAACATCTCCGGCAACACCAGCAGGTCGGCGCCCTTGGCCTCCATCGCCACTCGGTGCAGACGTTGCAGGTTGGCGGCGGGTTCCAGTGGCAGCGGTGGACATTGGTAAAGGGCTACACGCATCGGGGATTCCTCTTACTCGGGCAGGGCGATAGGGCCGATGTCTTTGAACACATCACCCGGTCCCGGGTTCTCTTTATGTGTCGAACCGCCGAAATGCTTCATGATCCCCCACACCGCGTTAAGCGAAGTCTGCACCGCACCTTCGACCCACGCCGGGGTCCACGATACGTCGTCACCGGCGATGAAAATTCCGCGCTGCTCGGCCGGCATGTCGTCCTGCATGAAGTGCGCGTACATGCGCTGGTTGTAGCGATAGTGGCCGGGCAGGGCGCCTTTGAATGCGCCGAGGAAGTACGGATCGGCTTCCCACGACACGGTGATTGGATCGCCGATGATCCGCGCGGCGATATCGACTTTCGGGTAAATCTTCTTCAACGCGTTCAACGCCAGTTCCACACGTTTTTCCACCGGGTGCGGCAGCATCTTCAGCGCGTCGCTCATCCACGAGTACGACAGGCAGATCACCCCCGGCTTGTCGTCGCCGTTGTCGAACAGATAGGTGCCACGGGTCAGACGATCGGTGAGGGTCATGCTCATCAGGTCGCGGCCGGTTTCCGGATCCTTGTCCTTCCAGAACGGGCGGTCGACCATCACGAAGGTCTTCGAGGACTGCATGTAGCGCGTGCGGTCCAGCGCCATCCACATCTTCTGCGAGAACAGGGTTTCATCGCATTCGATCTGGGTGGTCAGCAGCCAGCTCTGGCAGGTGGTCAGCACGGCAGCGTATTCGCGGGTGTCGCCGTTGTTGTCGGTGACGGCGAAGCGGCCGTCCGGCGCGTGGGCGATTTTTTTCACGCCGGAACGCGGCGCACCACGGTGCAGGGATTTCAGGCTGGTGCCTTCAGGCCAGTGCACGCAACGTTCCGGCACATGGCGCCAGATGCCTTGCGGCACTTGTTCCACGCCGCCGACCACCAGGTGCTGATGGTCGTCGCAGTTGGTCATCACCACGCGGAAGATTTCCAGCATCGAGTTGGGGAAGTCCGAGTCCCAGCCGCCCGTGCCGAAGCCAACCTGGCCAAACACTTCGCGGTGATGGAACGACAGCTTGGCAAAGGCTTTGGAGGTGGCCACGAAGTCGTAGAACGTGCGGTCATCCCACAGCGGCACAAGCTTGTTCCACAGCTCCTTGAGGCGAGGCACATCGCGGTCGCGGATCGCCTGCTGGATATCGGCGAACTGGGAACCGGCCTCCAATGCATCCGCCCAGGCGTCAGCCACTTCCTGGAACAGTGCAGGAAGATCCTTCAGGCTTTGTGCGTAATGGGTTTTGCCTTCCAGATCGATCACCGTGCTGCCGGAGGCTGGCGTCAGCGGGTTGGGGAAGGGCTTGGTTTCGAGGCCGAGCTTGTCGACGTAGTGATAGAACGCGGTGGAGGACACGGGGAAACGCATGCCACCCAGCTCTGCGACAATGCCGTCGGTGCCGTTGAACGCTTGCGAGCGCAGGCGCCCGCCGAGCTTCGACGCCTCGTAAACCACCGGTTTCAAGCCGAGCTTCATCAGCTCGTAGGCGGCCACCAGGCCAGCGATGCCAGCGCCGACAATCGCCACTTCGGCACCGTGGTGCTGTTCAGGAATGCTGCCGAGGCCGGCCGGGTGTTCAATCCAGTCGTCGAACGCGAAGGGAAAGTCCGGACCGAAAATGGTGACTGGTTTCTTACCGTCTGCAGGATGGCGATTGTTCTTGTTCATGGCTGACCTTGCTGGCGACCCGACGCCGAATGCGCGTCTGAGTATAGGAAAAGATGCCAGCCATTCTAGGGAGCACGGAATACGTTAATAAGACGCAAAGTGTCGTCGTTTTGCTATTTGTTTGAACATAATGACGATATTGAACGTCAATTCGACCACTTCTGGAAGCGGGCTTGCCCTCGAAGAGGCCTTTCCATTCAACTAAGAATTCCCGGTGGGAAAACCTAGACCGGCTGCCCCCGATCAATCTTGCTGCTCAAAATAATCGACGTCGTGGTCTTCTCCACACCATCGACACTGCCAATCTGATCCAGCAACTGATCCAGCTGTTCTGGCGAATCGGTGCGCAACCACGCCACATAATCAAACTCGCCACTCACTGCACACAGCTGCTGCACCTGCGCCATCGCACTCAAGCGCCGCAACACATCCTTGCCGGAACGCGGCTGCACCTTGATCCCGACATAAGCCTGCAACCCGCCATCCACCACTCGTTGCCCCAGACGCACGCCATAGCCGGTGATCACCTTGGCCTTTTCCAGCCGCGCCAGACGAGAGGTGACGGTGGTGCGGGCGATCCCGAGCTGCCGAGCGAGCATGGCCACGCTCTCGCGGGCGTTGATCTGCAGGGCGGCGATCAGTTGGCGGTCGATTTCATCGAGTGCGGGGGGGCGGGTGTCGGGCAAGGGGTGGCTCCATGGGGGCAGAGGCGTTGAGTTGCGCATGTTACAGACACTATTGGCAACGCGCTTGCGGGCGCCATTTAAACGTATCACCCAGGCACCGACGTGATCGCGCTGCGGTAACAATACATCGGATATTTGATTTGACTTGCCCGGCTCATTTATCAAAAATGCCCGCAAGAGCGCGAAATCTGCTGCCTTGCAGGGCATTAGCGGACGTAGGTACCTCAGCGATGCTGCAACATCGGTGTAAGGTGAGACCTCTTCACCCCAGTTCCTGAGGGTGCAAATATCGGGATTCAAACATCAAGGGCAGCCAAATGGCTGCCCTTTTCTTTGTCTTCAAGAATGTATCGCTTGTACAGAAGCTCACCTTGCCGGTGCTTGTTCATGGCTCTTGCCGGAGCGTGCATGAAGTTCCAGAGGACATGCCCGTTTCGCACGTCGACCACAACCAGCATGTCGTTTTTTGCCTCATAGGCATTGATGAATGCCATTCGGTATCCGCCATTATCGTAAAGGACTTTCCATACTTCGAAAGGGCCTGTCAGCGTATCAATGGCATGTCGAACATAGCGCTCTCGGGAGTCTGGACGTTTCTCGACGATATGGGCCAGTTTGTCTCTCATGATCGCAACGTTCCCGATAGGCGTGAGAATGGTGACCGCCAACAAGGAGTCGTCGACAAACCCAAAGTGATCCAAGAGGATTTTGAGGGCGCCTTCCGCGTCCTCGGCTCTTTTTACTTCCTCGATTGCGGCTGACCGAAGCTCTCTCGATAACATTCTCAAATCAGGTAAGGCAAGGTCGATCCAGGTTGGCTGGTCGGCTGCTTCCTTTATCAGTGGCGCAGCATTCGCGAGCATAAAACGATCCTGGACGGGCAATGGCGTCCGGAGATTACTCGTCTGTAGAAACGGTCAACAAGACAGCGGAGGGGAGGAAAATTTGAATTCGGAACATTCCTACAGTCGTTGCGGATATGTACGGCAAAAGTGCGGTGGCGTAGGTTGATTGGTGACTGGCGGAGGTTCGCGCAACTTGCTTTGGGTCGCGACTGCGATTCTTGGTGCCCCGTCAAACCTTCGCCTGACATGCGCCAAGTCCCCCCCCCACCCCTTTTGAGCGGATAAACAACTTTCAGGAAAATGTTTCGAGCATTGCGCTCGCCAAGGCTGAGTCTCTAACCATTCACCCAATAAAAAGCCGCGCATTCGCACGGCTTTTTGATGTTTGGTGGGCCCACACGGACTTGAACCGTGGACCAAAGGATTATGAGTCCTCTGCTCTAACCAACTGAGCTATAGGCCCTCAGTAGGTCGCGGATTATAGCGACGGTTTGGCGGCTGTGCTATCCGAATAATCCGATACGGTTACACGCAGAAACGTCGCGGCGAATTCTTCGGGGGGCAGGGGCAGGCTGACGATGTAGCCCTGGATCTGTTCGCAGCCTTCGGCGGCGAGGAATTGTTGTTGCGCCTGGGTTTCCACGCCTTCGGCAATCACGGTGAATTGCATGCTGCGGCCCAGGGCGATGATCGCTCGGACAATCGCCGCATCGTGGGGGTCATCGGGCAGTCCGCGAACAAAAGACTGGTCGATTTTGAGGATATCCAGCGGCAGGCGCTTGAGGTAACTGAGCGAGGAATAGCCGGTGCCAAAGTCGTCGATTGCCAGTTGTACGCCCAGGTGTTTGAGCTGATGCAGCACCGCCAGAGCCTCTTCGGCCTGACTCATGATGAAGTTTTCGGTAATTTCCAGTTGCAGTAAATCCGGCTGCAAATGGTTTTCCCTGAGCAGTTGTTCGATGCGTCCGAGCAGGTTCGGCTGGCGCAACTGTGCTCCAGCGAGGTTGACCGACAGCGGGCCGAGGCTGTCGTAGATCTGGTTCCATTCGAACATCTGCCGGCAGGCGGTCTCCAGTACCCAATCGCCAATCTGCAGGATCATGCCGTTTTCTTCGGCCAACGGAATGAAATGCTCCGGCGGCACATCGCCAAAGGTCGGATGACGCCAGCGAATCAATGCTTCGGCACCCACCAGACGATGATCGTCGAGGCTGATTTTCGGTTGGTAATAGAGGAACAGTTCGTCGCGCTCGATGGCCCGGCGCAGCTCGTGCTCCAGCGCAATACGTTCGCTGGCTTGGGCGGTGAGGTCGCGGGTGTAGCTTTCGACGCGGTTGCGGCCCTTGGCCTTGGAGCGGTACATCGCCGCGTCGGCGTTTTTTACCAGGGTGGCGACATCGCAGCCGTCGCGGGGGTACAGACTGGTGCCGATACTGGCGCTGATGAAGAACTCGTGTTCGCCGGCCTGGAACGGTGCGCCGAAGCAGTTGAGCAATTTGCTGGCGATGTGGTCGGCGTCGCTGGCCTGTTGCAGGCCTGGCAGCAGGATGATGAATTCGTCGCCGCCCAGGCGTGCGACGGTGTCAATGTCGCGTAGCTGTTCCTTCAACCGCACCGCGATGCCCTTGAGCAGCAGGTCGCCGACCGGATGGCCAAGGCTGTCGTTGATGTGTTTGAACCGGTCGAGATCGAGAAACAGTACCGCGCCCTGACCGCCGTTTTCCTGCTGGCTGTTCAGTGCGGTGAGCAGGCGACTCTCAAACAGCGTGCGATTCGGCAGGCCGGTGAGCGGATCGTGATGCGCCTGATAATCGAGCTTGGCCTGGGCGTGCTTGAGGCTGGAAATATCGGCAAACACCGCGACGAAATGGGTGATGAACTTGTCGCGATTGCGCACAGCGCTGATGGTCAGCCAGCTCGGATACAGCTCGCCATTCTTGCGCCGGTTGGAAATCTCCCCCTGCCAGTGCCCCTCGTCGGTCAACTGATGCCACATCGCTGCGTAAAACGCGCTGTCATGCAGGCCCGAGGCGAGCAGGCGCGGGGTGTGGCCCAGGGCTTCGCTTTCGCTGTAGCCGGTGATTTCGGTGAAGGCGCGATTGACCGCGCTGATGTGCTGCTGAGTATCGGTGATCAGCACGCCTTCGGCGGTACTCTCAAAGACCGTAGCGGCCTGCTGCAGTTTTTCCTGCATCAGATGGCGCTCGGTGATGTCCCGGGCGATGGTCAGCATGCAGTCTTCGTCGCCGATTGGCAGCGGACGACTGGACACCTCGCAGAGGCGGATCTGCCCGTCGCTGCGGCGGATATGGCAGGTGAAGTCGCGGACGAAACCATCCCGGTGCAGCAGGTCGAGCATCTGTTTGCGTTCGTTGAGGTTGACCCAGATCCCCAGATCCAGGGCCGAGCGGTCCACTGACATCGCGCTGTTGAACCCGGTGATGCGGCTGAAACCCTCGTTAACCTCCAGCAGCAGGCCATCGCTCTGACGTGACAGCAGCAAACCGTCCGGCGAGGCATGGAAGGCCTTGGCGAACTTCTCTTCCGAGGTTTGCAGTTGCTGTTGGGTTTCCTTGAGCTGGGAAATGTCACGTACCACGACGACCAGCGCCGGAGTGGTGTCGAGGTCGAACGGTTCGGCGGAAATCAGGCCGGTGAACATCTGGCCATTGTTGCGGCGAAAGGGCATTTCCAGGTTGCGGATGCTGCCGGCCTGCAAACGCTGCAACAACCCCGGACCAACTCCCGGAATGCCCCAGATGCTCAGTTCGGTAGCGGTCTGGCCGATCACTTCCTCGGCCTTGAGGCCGATCTGTTCTTCAAAGGCTTCGTTGACCTCCAGCAGGCAGCCATCCGACAGCCGCGCAATCACCAGAATGTCCGGGCATTGCTGGAATACCGACGCGAACTTCTGCTCCGACAGGCGCAGCGCTTCTTCGGTGCGCTTGGTTTCGCTGATGTCGATCATCAGCCCGCGCATCACTGGCTCATGCCCGTGTTCAATCAGGCTGACGATGTCGCGTACCCAAAGGCAGCGCCCGTCTGCGGTAATCACCCGATAGTCGAGGGTGTGATCGCGTCCCTCGCGCACCGCGTCATCGCAAATGGCCTGAGCGCGGGTCAGGTCGGCCGGGTGAATGATGTTGCGCCAGAACCCCGGGATCAGCCAGTGCGCCTGTGGATAACCGAGCAGATCCTCGGCGTGGGGCGACACATAGCTGTAGGTGAAGTCGCTCATGCGTGCTTCCCAGGCAATCGCCGACAGACTCTCCACCAGGCCGCGGTAGTGGTATTCGCTACTGCGCAGTTCCTGTTCAAGGTCGACGCGCCGGGCGATCTCGGAGCTCAAGCGGCGGTTGATGCGAATGACCACCGCCAGAATGATCATCAGCAAAACCAGGCCCGGCAGGCCGTAGATCAGCAGGTCTGACCAGAAGGTCCGATGGTCCAGGACATTGCCGACCCAGTGCTCCTGAATGCTGCTGATTTCCTCCGGACTCATGTCCGCCAGGACTTTATCCAGAATGCCCACCAGCATCTTGTTGTCACGTGGCACACCCATGGCCAACTGATATCGATATGGGGTTTCGCCGCTGACGTACAAGCCGTCGAGCTTGAGCTGGCGCAGGCTCCAGACGCTGGACGCGAGGTCACCGACCACCGCATCGACTTCGTCGGTCGCCAGCGCCTGCAGGGCCGAACTGACATTGGGCATGGCCACCAGATTCAGGTCGGGATGATGGGTGCGCAGCAGTTCGTGGGGGGCATAGTTTTCCACCACGGCGATCTTCAGGCCGTACAGGTCCTCGATTTTCCGCGGTTGCGCGCCGCCGACGTGGGAGAGGATCACGATCGGGAAGTCGAGGTAGGGGCGGGTGAACGACAAATAGTTCTGGCGTTCGGGCGTGGACATGATCCCCGGCAGCAGGTCGATCTTGCCGGTTTTCACCTGAGCCAGTACCTCGGTCCAGCTCGACGGCTCGATCGGGGTCAGTTTGATCGCCAGGCGTTGACGGATCACCTCGATGTAATCAGCGGCCAGGCCTTGATAGCGATTCTGCTCGTCGCGGAACTCAAAGGGCGGCCACGAGGCATCGACACCCAGACGCAAGTCCGGGTGAGCCGCGAGCCAGCTACGTTCTTCATCGGTCAGAGTCAGCGCGTCAGCCGTTGCGGTCCAGATTATCAGTGACAGCAAGAAAAGCACGGGCGCCAGTCTGGGCATAACCGTCTCGGTCAGGGCACGGGATTGATTGTTTCGAGTGTAGACGGGGTATGCAGGGGAGGGGCGTTGCGGGGGATTTAATCTGCCATAAAAACAAAACCCCCGGCCTGGGCCGGGGGTTCTGGGATCACTCGTCGAGGAAGGAGCGCAGATGCTCGCTTCGCGTCGGGTGGCGCAGCTTGCGCAGCGCCTTGGCTTCGATCTGACGGATCCGCTCACGGGTTACGTCAAACTGTTTGCCCACTTCTTCGAGCGTGTGGTCGGTGTTCATGTCGATACCGAAACGCATGCGCAGTACCTTGGCTTCACGGGCAGTGAGGCCGGACAGCACTTCGCGGGTCGCTTCTTTCAGGCTTTCAACGGTTGCCACATCGATTGGCGACTGCATGGTCGAGTCTTCGATGAAGTCACCCAGATGAGAGTCTTCGTCATCACCGATCGGGGTTTCCATGGAGATCGGCTCTTTAGCGATCTTCAATACCTTGCGGATCTTGTCCTCAGGCATTTCCATGCGTTCGCCCAGCTCTTCCGGGGTCGGTTCGCGACCCATTTCCTGCAGCATCTGCCGGGAAATGCGGTTGAGCTTGTTGATCGTCTCGATCATGTGCACCGGAATACGGATGGTGCGGGCCTGGTCGGCGATCGAGCGAGTGATCGCCTGACGGATCCACCAGGTGGCATAAGTCGAGAACTTGTAACCACGACGGTATTCGAACTTGTCCACCGCTTTCATCAGACCGATGTTGCCTTCCTGGATCAGATCGAGGAATTGCAGACCGCGGTTGGTGTACTTCTTGGCGATCGAGATCACCAGACGCAAGTTGGCTTCAACCATCTCTTTCTTCGCGCGGCGGGCCTTGGCCTCACCGATCGACATGCGACGGTTGATGTCCTTGATTTCAGCGATGGTCAGACCGGTTTCGGTTTCCAGCGCGATCAGCTTCTGCTGGCAACGGAGGATGTCCGGCTGTACGCGACCAATGGCTTCGGCGTACTTGCTCTTGCCTTTGGCCAGGGCGTCGGACCAGCTTTCGTCGACTTCGTTACCCGGGAACTGACGCAGGAAATCGGCGCGTGGCATACGTGCATCACGTACGCACAGCTGCATGATCGCGCGCTCTTGCTGACGCAGACGATCCAGGGCACTGCGAACACGCTCGACCAGGGCTTCGAATTGCTTCGGCACCAGTTTGATCGGCATGAACAGCTCGGCCAGGGCCAGCAACTCGGCAACCGCTGCCTTGTTGTGACGACCGTGCTTTTTCAGGGCCTTGCGGGTGATTTCCATCTGATCGGCCACAGCGCCAAAACGCTGGGCAGCGATGACCGGATCCGGACCGCTTTCGGCTTCTTCTTCGTCATCCGAAGATTCGGCTTCATCGTCGTCGGTATCGTCGTCAGCCTTGGCGGCTTTCGCGTCGATCGGCGGCGGTACTTCGGCGGCTGGCGGCGCAATACCGTCGTCCGGGTCGATGTAACCGCTCAGCACGTCGGACAGGCGACCGCCCTCGGTGGTGACGCGAGTGTACTCGGAGAGAATGTGGTCAACCGTGCCAGGGAAGTGCGCAATAGCGCTCATCACTTCACGGATGCCTTCTTCGATACGTTTGGCGATTTCGATTTCGCCTTCACGAGTCAGAAGCTCGACCGTACCCATTTCACGCATGTACATGCGCACCGGGTCAGTGGTGCGACCGATATCGGTCTCCACCGCGGCCAACGCGGCGGCTGCTTCTTCCGCAGCGGCCTCGTCGGTATCGGCGTCGGCCAACATAAGGGCGTCCGCATCCGGAGCACTCTCGTGTACGGGGATCCCCATGTCGTTGATCATGCGGATGATGTCTTCCACCTGCTCCGGATCTGAAATATCCTCGGGCAGGTGGTCGTTGACCTCGGCGTAAGTCAGATACTTCTGCTCACGACCCAGTTTGATCAACTCAATAATACGAGACTGCTGTTGCGCTTTTCCGGACATAACACCCTATCCACTGAAGGTCTTGGCGGGCAAAAAACAAGCCGAGGATTATACCTGAGCTATGACCTCACGCGCCAGTTGAGGTCGGGTTTGATGCGGAAACATTGCGACTTAAAAGGTCGCGCAGTTGATTTTTCTCTTCGGCGCTCAGTTCGCTTTGACGCGCTTTTCTGAGCAGCTGTTCCAGATTTCGCTCGCGTTGGCGGGCTGACAAGCTAGTAATGGTGTCGAAAAACTGTTGTTCAAGGTTTTCTCCGTCAATCAGCCACTCCTTTTCCGCCAGCGCCTTGAGCAGGCGACCCTGTTCAGTGCCGTGCCATCGCGCGATCAACTGAAATGAGTTTAGCTTGGGATTCTTCTGTACGGCTTCGAGCAATGCCACAAGCAGCTGGGCGTTGGTCTGATTTTCGTCGGCAATGTGCCCGGCGTCTTCGACGCGCTCGGCCAGTTGCGGGTGATGCAGCAAGGTGCGCAGGGCGGTCAGAGTCGGCGATTCGACGCCGATCGGTGTGCGCGGGCGCTGCTGATCGCGATCGCCACCACGCTTGCCGTTCTTGTCCCAGGGCTTCTTGTCCCATTTCTTGCCGCCGGCGCCGGGTTTCTTCGGCGTCCACTCCTGCTGCGGCACATACATGTCCGGCTGCGGCTGATGGTAGTCGCTGTAATCCGGCATGGCGTCGTAATTGATGCCCGGATCGTAGGCGGGTGGCGCCTCCTGTGGCGCGCTCTGGGCCAATTGACTGACGGTTTCGCTGCTCAGGCCGGTGATCTCGGTCAGGCGCTGGCGCATCAGGATGCGCAGGTTGGCCCCTGGCACTTTATCGATCAGCGGTGCGGCGAGCGTGGCCATGTGCGCCTTGCCCTCGAGCGATCGTGGGTCGGCCTCTTCAGTCAGTTGCTGGAAGAAATAGTCCGCCAGCGGCTGCGCATGCTGATTGATCCGCGCCTTGAACGCGTCGGTACCTTCGGCGCGGACCAGGGTGTCCGGGTCTTCGCCTTCCGGCAGAAACAGGAAACGCGCGCGGCGCCCGTCCTGCAGGCACGGCAGGGTCGCTTCCAGTGCGCGCCAGGCGGCATTGCGGCCGGCCTGGTCACCGTCGAAGCAGAACAAAACGTTGGGCACCACGCGGAAAATGCGCTTCAAGTGCTCTTCGCTGGTCGCTGTGCCCAGCGTTGCGACGGCATTGCGCAGGCCTTGCTGGGCGAGGGCGATGACGTCCATATAACCCTCGACGACGATGATTTCGTCGAGGTTGCGGTTGTTTTTGCGGGCTTCATACAAGCCATACAGTTCCTGGCCTTTATGGAACACCGGGGTTTCCGGGGAGTTCAGGTACTTAGGCTTATCGTCGCCAAGTACCCGGCCACCGAACGCGATGATTCGCCCTCGGGTATCGCGGATCGGGAACATTACGCGATCGCGGAAGCGGTCATAGCGCTTGCCGGTCTCGGCGTTCTCGATCAGCAGTCCTGCGTCGATCATTGCCTTCTGTTGCAGAGTGTCGCTGCTCAAGTGCTTGAACAGGTTGTCCCAGCCCGGCGGCGCGAAGCCGAGGCCGAAGTCCCGGGCGATCTCGCCGGTCAGTCCGCGGCCCTTGAGATAATCCACGGCGGCTTTGCGCGCGGGATGGCTCTTCAGCGCCTGCCGGTAAAAGTCGGCGGCGGCGTTCAGCAGCGGGTACAGCGGCGAATCGGTCGGCTGTCGCGGTTTGTGTGGCCGGCCGCTTTCTTCGCGGGGGATTTCCATCCCGGCGGCTTTGGCCAGGTCCTCGACGGCCTGGGGAAAGTCCAGGTTGTCGTGGTCCATGAGAAAGCCCAGGGCGTTACCGCCGGCACCGCAACCGAAGCAGTAATAGAACTGCTTGTCGGGGCTGACGCTGAACGACGGGGTTTTCTCTTTATGGAACGGGCAGCAGGCGGTGTAGTTCTTGCCGGCTTTTTTCAGTTGCACGCGCGAGCTGACCACGTCGACGATGTCGGTGCGGTTCAGGAGGTCGTCAATAAAGCTCTGGGGAATCAGCCCGGCCATGGCGTTCTCGTGTGCAGTAATGAATCCGGTGCGAAGGTCGGCCGAACACAGGTCTTGAGTGAGGCGCGCATGAAAGGCGGCTCGACCGTTGTCGTAGGCGTGATCGCTGTCGGGAAGTGTATCTGCCGAAAATCCACTGACGTTAGTACCTATCAGTCTTCGACCATTTGAAAATGTTGCGCTGAGTCCGCTGACGGCCGGTAAGTGGCCTCGGATAGCTCAATAAAGCGGGCACGCATGCAGGTGCCTTGGGCTGATCGTCGTAAGAGGAATCAGTGGGTGTGCTCGTCAGTAGCCTTGAAAGGCTCGTCAGAAAAGACGTGCACCGCTGGCAAAAGAGCCAGGTCTGACGCGTGAGGCGGATTTGTCTCGGTCGCGTGTGCGGCGTCGACGGTGAAGCATCAAGCGTTTTACGCAAATGCCATTAGCCCGGCTGAGGGCCGGGCTTAGGCAAGAAGCTTGCTACGAACGTCTGTGTATTAGTACAGACGAACGGCGCGGCGCTGTTCGCGCTGAACTTTCTTGGCGTGACGCTTAACAGCGGCTGCTGCTTTGCGCTTACGCTCAGAAGTTGGCTTCTCGTAAAATTCGCGGCTACGAACTTCAGCCAGTACACCGGCTTTTTCGCAGGAGCGCTTGAAACGACGCAGAGCTACGTCGAAGGGTTCGTTCTCTTTAACTTTGACGGCTGGCATCCAGAGCTACCTTCATTCATTACCGGGGTCAACATCCTCGCGGCAAAAGAGCACTTGAAGACGTCGGTTTTTAAGGGTTGCGGATGTTAACCCCTCATCGCTCGGAATGCAAAGCCTCTGATCGAAAACCGCTAGTCGGGGCATCGCATGGCGACTATTATGCGCGCCTTCGAATTCAGCCTAAACAAGGCGCAAACCCATGCTAGTACTGGGATTAGAAACCTCTTGCGACGAAACCGGCGTCGCATTATACGACAGTGAACGTGGTCTGCTGGCCGACGCACTGTTCAGCCAGATCGACCTGCATCGCGTGTATGGCGGTGTGGTGCCGGAGCTGGCCTCGCGTGACCACGTCAAACGCATGCTGCCCTTGATCCGTCAGGTGTTGGCCGAAGCCGGCTGTGTGCCGACCGAGATCGACGCCATCGCCTACACCGCAGGTCCCGGCCTGGTCGGGGCGCTGCTGGTCGGTGCTTCCTGCGCCCAGGCGCTGGCGTTTGCCTGGGGCATTCCGGCACTCGGCGTGCACCACATGGAAGGCCACTTGCTGGCGCCGATGCTGGAGGCAAAACCGCCGCAATTCCCGTTCGTCGCTTTGTTGGTTTCCGGTGGTCATACGCAGCTGGTTCAGGTCGATGGCATCGGCCAATACAGCCTGCTCGGCGAGACCCTCGATGATGCGGCCGGCGAAGCGTTCGACAAAACCGCGAAAATGATGGGCCTCAATTACCCGGGCGGACCGGAAATCGCCAAGCTGGCGGAGAAGGGCGTTGCAGGACGTTTCACTTTCCCGCGTCCGATGTGTGATCGCCCGGGGCTGGATTTCAGCTTCAGCGGCTTGAAGACCTTCGCGCTCAACACCTGGCAGCAATGCGTCAGCGCCGGGGACGACGGCGAGCAAGCCCGTTGCGACATCGCGCTGGCGTTCCAGCAAGCCGTGGTGGAGACTTTGACCATCAAGTGCAAGCGTGCCCTGAAACAGGCCGGGATGAAGCGTCTGGTGATCGCCGGCGGCGTCAGCGCCAACAAGGCGTTGCGTGTTTCGCTGGAGAAGATGCTCGGCGACATGCAGGGCGATGTGTTCTATGCCCGTCCCGAGTTCTGCACCGACAACGGCGCGATGATTGCCTTTGCCGGTTGCCAGCGTTTGCAGGCCGGTCAGCAGGAAAGTCTGGCGATCAGCGTGCAGGCGCGCTGGCCGATGGAGCAGTTGTCGGCGCTGTGATGAGTGAGGCTCATGGACGGTATTTAAAAATGCCGTTCGCGCCCGGCAAACAGGTCGCGTAGATTGCCGCGGTGGCGCCAGACGATGAGTAATGTCAGCGCACTCATCGGCAGCAGCGCCTCCGGTTCCTGCCAGGCCAGCAACGGCAGGGTCAGGGGCGTGGCGATCAGCGCCGCCAGCGAGCTGGTGCGGGTCAGGTAGAACGTCAGCAGCCAGGCGCACATGGCCAGCAGTGCGGCGGGCGGATACAGGCCCAGCAGCATGCCGGCAGCGGTGGCGACGCCTTTGCCGCCGCGAAAACGGAAATACAGCGGGAACAGGTGACCGATCACGGCGCACACGCCGATCCAGGCCTGATCCTGCAGCGAAAGGCCTGCAGCCGCTGCTATCAGCACCGGCAGCAGGCCTTTGCACAGATCACCCAGCAGGGTCAGGATCGCGAGTTTGCGGCCGACCAGGCGCAGCATGTTGGTGGCGCCGGCATTGCCCGAGCCACTCATTCGCGGATCCGGATTTCCGGTCAGGCGGCTGAGCAAAATGGCGAAGGACAGAGAGCCGAGCAGGTAGGCGAGAGTCGCCAGTAACCAAAACATGCTAACCATTCCGGGCGAGGACGCCCTGATTCTAACGGCGCATTGCGCCCTTGTCGTGCAGCGGAGAAAAGTGCTTGGACAGAGTGTTTATCGAGGGCCTGGAAGTCGACACCGTGATCGGTGCCTACGACTGGGAGCGCGGCATCCGACAATGCCTGCGTCTTGATCTGAGCTTCGCCTGGGACAACCGCCCGGCAGCGGCGGGTGATGACCTGACCCTGGCGCTTGATTACGCCAGCGTGTCCGCACGCATCCAGGCCTTTGCCGAGCAAGCGCAGTTCCAGTTGGTCGAGACCTTTGCCGAGCGTCTGGTCGAAGTATTGATGGCCGAGTTCAAGATCACCTGGGTTCGCCTGAAGCTGACCAAGCCTGGCGCCGTGCCGGCAGCGAAGGGCGGTGTGGGCGTGGAGATCGAGCGCGGATGTCGCTGACTCAGGTGTACCTCGGGCTCGGTAGCAACATCGAGCGCGAAACCCATTTGCGCGCCGGGCTCGATGCTTTGGCGACGTTCCTTGTGGATATCCGCTGTTCGGCGGTATTCGAGAGTCAGCCGGTGGGGATCAAGAGCGGGCCGTTCTACAACTTCGTGGTCTCGGCGTTTACCGACCTGCCGTTGATGGAGCTGGATCGACGGCTGAAATTCATTGAGGCCGATAACGGTCGCTATGCCCCGGACCGCAAGGGTTTGCCGCTGGATATCGACGTGCTGTTGTACGGCGACCTGACCGGTAACTTCGACGGTCTGATTCTGCCGCGTGCGGAAATCCTGAAAAATGCCTTTGTGCTGTGGCCGCTATCGCTGATTGCGCCGGATCGGGTGCATCCGGGGGTGGGAAAAAGCTTCGCTACGTTATGGGCCGAGGCGCAGATTGATCAGGTGTTGGCGCCGGTTGCGTTCGAGTGGCGAGGGCGGCAACTCACGCCTTCGGATCTTCATTGAGTTGACTGCCGCCTTCGCGAGCAAGCCCGCTCCCACATTTTGGAATACATTCCCCCTGTGGGAGCGGGCTTGCTCGCGAAGCTTTTCAGGCTGACGCCGTGTCTTTATAGGTCTTCAGCGCTTTCAATCGCTCACGCTTTAGCGCCTCGCCCAGCTCCGGGCCTTTAAACCCCTTCTCCAGCAATGGCTGCACCGCCACGCCACGCGCCACATTGGCCGCGCCGCGCAGATAATCCGCCTGTGGATAACTGCGCTGTTCCAGCCCCTTGCGCCCGCGCGCATCCATCTCGCAGGCCACAATGAATTCCTCAAACCGTTGCGGGCGGCGATACACGTCAAAGCTCTGCAGCAGTTCCAGCAAGGTCGACGCCTTCAGTTCCAGCGCTCGGTGGCCATGGGTGTGGTACTGGCCGACCAGCAGCGCCAGTTCCTGGCAATCCTTCGGCGCCTTGAAACGTTCGTTGACCGCTTTGATCAGCTTCAGCCCTGTGTGTTCGTGGGCGATGTGGCGAGGCCATTCTTCCTCGGGTGTCAGGCCTTTGCCGAGATCGTGCAGCAGACAGGCCCAGCGCACCGTCAGTGGTTGTTTGTGCAGCGCCGCTTGTTCGAGCACGCTCAGGGTATGAATGCCACTGTCGATTTCCGGGTGATGCGCCTCCGGTTGCGGTACGCCAAACAGAGCGTCCACTTCCGGCATCAGAACCTTCAAGGCGTCGCAGTCACGCAGGACCTGGATGAATACCTGAGGCTGATCTTCCATCAGTGCCCGCGAGATTTCTTTCCAGCTGCGCTCGGCGGTCAGGGCTTGCAGTTCGCCGGACTCGCTGAGCTGACGCATCAACTCCAGAGTCTCTGGGGCGACGCTGAAACCCAGTCCGGCATAACGCGCGGCGAAGCGCGCAACACGCAACACCCGCAGCGGATCTTCGGCAAACGCCGGGGAAACGTGTCGCAGTATGCGATTTTCGAGATCGTGTTGGCCGTGATAGGGGTCGGTCAGGTGCTGCTGCTCGTCCTCGGCCATGGCGTTGATCGTCAGGTCGCGGCGAATCAGGTCTTCTTCAAGAGTCACTTCGGGGCTGGCGTGAAAGGTGAAACCGCCATAACCGCGACCGCTTTTGCGTTCGGTGCGGGCGAGGGCGTACTCCTCGCCGGTTTTCGGGTGGAGAAAAACCGGAAAATCCGCGCCGACCGGGCGAAAGCCTTGGGCGAGCATTTCCTCAGCGGTAGCGCCGACCACCACCCAATCGATGTCGGTGACCGGCAACCCGAGCAGGCGATCACGTACCGCGCCGCCGACCTTGTAAATCTGCATAAAAAACCTCCGTTGGCCCGACAGGATAACCCTTGCGCCGGACTTTCGGAGGTCAAAACCAGTTCAAAGATGAATCACGGCCAGATCGAGCCTGCCGTAATCTCCTTCGCTGTGTTCACTGCGGGGCGGTACATGATGGGTTTTCATGATCTGGTCGCCCTGCAGGGTTTCCAGGTGAATATCGAAGCCCCACAACCGGTGCAGATGTTTCAGCACCTCGTCGGTGGAATCGCCCAAGGGTTTGCGGTCGTGCTGCTGGTGACGCAGGGTCAGCGAGCGGTCGCCGCGCCGATCGATGCTGTAGATCTGCACGTTCGGTTCGCGGTTGCCCAGGTTGTACTGCGCGGCCAGGGTTTCGCGGATGATCCGGTAACCGGTTTCGTCGTGGATCGCCGGTACCAGCAGGTCATCCTTCTGGTCGTCATCGAGGATGCTGAACAGCTTGAGGTCGCGGATCACTTTGGGTGACAGGTACTGCAGGATGAAACTCTCGTCCTTGAAGCTGCTCATGGCGAATTTGATGGTCGACAGCCAGTCGGAACCGGCGATGTCCGGGAACCAGCGACGGTCTTCCTCGGTGGGTTCTTCGCAGATGCGCCGGATGTCGCGATACATCGCGAAACCCAGTGCGTAAGGGTTGATCCCGCTGTAGTAAGGGCTGTCGAAACCTGGCTGGAACACCACGCTGGTATGCGAAGTGAGGAATTCCATCATGAAGCCGTCGGTCACCAGGCCTTCGTCATACAGATCGTTCATCAAGGTGTAGTGCCAGAACGTGGCCCAACCTTCGTTCATCACCTGGGTCTGGCGTTGGGGATAGAAATACTGGGCGATCTTGCGCACGATGCGCACGATTTCCCGCTGCCACGGCTCCAGCAGCGGGGCGTGTTTCTCGATGAAATACAGGATGTTTTCCTGCGGCTCGGCCGGGAAACGCGCGTTGTCCTTGTCGCTGTATTTGTCCGCGCCTTTGGGGATGGTGCGCCACAGATCGTTGATCTGCTTCTGCATGTGTTCTTCGCGATCCTTCTGCCGCCGGCGTTCTTCTTCAGCGGAAATCGGATACGGACGTTTGTAGCGGTCGACGCCGTAGTTCATCAACGCGTGGCAGGAGTCGAGCAAGTCCTCCACCGCATCGATGCCGTGGCGCTCCTCGCATTGCATGATGTACTGCTTGGCGAACACCAGGTAATCGATGATCGAGCTGGCGTCGGTCCAGGTGCGGAACAGGTAGTTGCCTTTGAAGAAACTGTTGTGACCGTAGCACGCGTGAGCCACCACCAGCGCCTGCATGCAGATGGTGTTTTCTTCCATCAGGTAGGCGATGCAAGGGTCGGAGTTGATCACGATCTCGTAGGCCAGCCCCATTTGCCCGCGGCTGTAGGATTTCTCGGTGCTGAGGAAGTGCTTGCCGTAAGACCAGTGGTGGTAACCCAGCGGCATGCCCACCGAGGCATAGGCGTCCATCATCTGCTCGGCGGTGATCACTTCAATCTGGTTGGGATAGGTATCCAGGGCGTAGCCGGCCGCAATCCGGGCAATCTCGCGGTCGTAGGCCTGGATCAGCTCGAACGTCCATTCGGAGCCGGTGGAAATGGGTTGGCGTTTCTGCTCTTTGGCGGTCATGTCACTAACCTGCGCTGGAAGAGTTCACGGAAGACCGGATAGATATCCCCGGCCGAGACCAGCTGCTGCTGGGCAAACGTGTCGGAAAAGGCGTCGGCGATGCGTTCGTATTCGTACCAGAGGGCCTGGTGTTCGCGCGGGGTGATCTCCACATAAGTGTAGTACTGCACAAACGGCATGATCTGGTTGATCAGGATGTCGCGGCAGATCGGCGAGTCGTCGTTCCAGTTGTCGCCGTCAGAAGCTTGCGCGGCGTAGATGTTCCACTCGTTGCTTGGATAGCGCTCGGCCATGATCTCCTGCATCAGTTTCAGGGCGCTGGAAACGATGGTGCCGCCGGTTTCCCGCGAGTAGAAAAACTCTTCTTCGTCCACTTCCCGGGCGCTGGTGTGGTGGCGGATGAATACCACATCGATCTTGTCGTAGTTACGCTTGAGGAACAGGTACAGCAGGATGAAAAAGCGCTTGGCGATGTCCTTGGTGGCTTGGGTCATGGAGCCGGAAACATCCATCAGGCAGAACATCACCGCTTTCGAGCTGGGGTTGGGCTGCTTCACCAGAAGGTTGTATTTCAAGTCAAAGGTGTCGAGGAACGGTACGCGGTGGATGCGCGCGCTGAGTCGCTCGATTTCCGCTTCGATTTCCTGAATATCGCCGAAATTGTCTGGCTCTTCGCGCTTGAGTCGCGCCAGTTCCTCTTTTGCTTCGCGCAATTTGGCGCGGCTGCTGCCGGACAGTGCGATGCGTCGCGCATGCGCCGAGCGCAGGGTGCGGATGATGTTGATCCGCGACGGGTTGCCTTCATTACTGATCCCCGCCCGCACAGTCTTGAAGGTGTCGGTGCCGGTCAGGTTGCGTTTGACCAGATTGGGCAGTTCGAGGTCTTCGAACATGAATTCGAGGAATTCTTCCTGGGTAATCTGGAAGACGAACTCGTCCATGCCTTCGCCGGAATTCCCGGCCTTGCCCGCCCCGCGTCCGCCACCACCGCCCGGTGGCCGGGCAATATGTTCGCCGGCGGTGAATTCCTTGTTGCCGGGATGAACCACGGTCTGCTTGCCGCCGCGTCCGTGGTGAAGCACCGGTTCGTCGATGTCGCGACCGGGAATGCTGATCTGCTCGCCGTGCTCCATATCGGTGATGGAACGCCGGCTGACCGCCTCTTCGACGGCCTTCTTGATGTGATCACGGTAACGCCGCAGGAAACGCTGGCGGTTTACCGTGCTCTTGTTCTTGCCATTAAGGCGTCGGTCGATCACATAGCTCATAGGCCCCTCCGGGGAGCTTCAAGTCATAAGCTTCAAGCTGCAAGTGAAAGCGCTCCCGTTGTCGAGATCGGTTTTCGCTCTTCTCTTGCAGCTTGTCGCTAAAAGCTTGTAGCTGCTTTATTGCGATTTGCGGACCCTTAAGTACCATTCGGACAGCAGGCGTACCTGTTTGTCGGTGTAGCCGCGCTCGACCATGCGTGTGACGAAGTCGTTGTGTTTTTGCTGATCCTCTTTGCTGGCCTTGGCATTGAAACTGATGACTGGCAGCAGGTCTTCGGTGTTCGAGAACATTTTCTTCTCGATGACCACCCGCAGTTTTTCGTAGCTGAGCCAGGTCGGGTTCTTGCCGTTGTTGTTGGCCCGGGCACGCAGGACGAAGTTGACGATCTCGTTGCGGAAATCCTTCGGATTGCTGATGCCGGCCGGTTTTTCGATTTTCTCCAGTTCTTCGTTCAGCGCGACGCGGTTGAGGATCTCGCCGGTTTCCGGATCGCGGTATTCCTGATCCTGAATCCAGAAATCCGCATACAGCACGTAGCGGTCGAAGATGTTTTGCCCGTACTCGCTGTAAGACTCGAGATAAGCGGTCTGGATCTCCTTGCCGATGAATTCGATATAACGCGGCGCCAGGTATTCCTTGAGGTAGCGCAGGTAGCGTTCGCGGGTCTCGGCCTGGAACTGTTCCTGCTCGATCTGCTGTTCCAGCACATACAGCAGGTGCACCGGGTTGGCCGCAATTTCATGCGGGTCGAAGTTGAACACCTTGGACAGGATCTTGAACGCGAAGCGGGTCGACAGACCGTTCATGCCCTCATCGACGCCTGCCGAATCACGATACTCCTGAATCGACTTGGCTTTCGGATCGGTGTCCTTGAGGTTTTCCCCGTCGTAGACGCGCATCTTCGAATAGATATTGGAGTTTTCCGGCTCCTTGAGGCGCGACAGCACGGTGAATTGCGCCAGCATCTTCAGGGTGTCGGGCGCGCAGTGGGCCTTGGACAGGGAGCTGTTGAACAGCAGCTTGTCGTAGATTTTCACCTCGTCGCTGACGCGCAGGCAGTACGGCACTTTGACGATGTAGATCCGGTCGATGAAGGCTTCGTTGTTCTTGTTGTTGCGGAAGGTGTGCCACTCCGATTCGTTGGAGTGCGCGAGCAGGATCCCGGTAAACGGAATCGCCCCCAGGCCCTCTGTACTGTTGTAGTTGCCTTCCTGAGTGGCGGTCAGCAATGGGTGCAGCACCTTGATCGGTGCCTTGAACATTTCGACGAATTCCATCAGACCCTGGTTGGCTCGGCACAGTGCACCGGAGTAGCTGTAGGCGTCGGCGTCGTTCTGTGGGTATTCCTCGAGCTTGCGAATGTCGACCTTGCCCACCAGTGCCGAGATGTCCTGGTTGTTCTCGTCGCCCGGTTCGGTCTTGGCCACGGCGATCTGGTTGAGGATCGACGGGTACAGCTTGACCACGCGGAACTGGCTGATGTCGCCGCCGAATTCGGCCAGACGTTTGGTCGCCCACGGCGACATGATGGTATTCAGATAGCGCCGTGGAATGCCGAAGTCTTCCTCGAGGATCGCGCCATCTTCGGTGGCGTTGAACAGACCCAGCGGGGATTCGAAGACCGGCGAGCCCTTGATCGCGTAGAAGGGCACTTTTTCCATCAGCTGTTTCAGCTTCTCGGCCAGGGACGATTTACCGCCACCGACGGGACCGAGGAGATAGAGGATCTGTTTCTTCTCTTCCAGGCCTTGGGCGGCATGGCGGAAATACGAGACGATCTGGTCGATGCATTCTTCCATCCCGTGGAAGTCTTCAAAGGCCGGATAGCGCCGAATCACCTTGTTGGAGAAGATCCGCGAC
The DNA here is from genome assembly GCF_054456575.1 of Pseudomonas sp. Eth.TT006. Taxonomy (NCBI): domain Bacteria; kingdom Pseudomonadati; phylum Pseudomonadota; class Gammaproteobacteria; order Pseudomonadales; family Pseudomonadaceae; genus Pseudomonas; species Pseudomonas sp. Eth.TT006. The sequence continues at coordinate 56,258 of NZ_JBTJEN010000018.1, forward strand.
AGCCGCGAGTTGGTCGACGTGTCGAGCAGCTCGGGTTCGCCGATGGCCATCAATAGACGCTCGGCGGCGGAAACGTAGGCGCTGCGGTCCTTTTTGCACAGCTCCAGGTACTCCTGCAGCGAGAGTTCTTCCTGGCGTGTGGACTCGAAGCGTTGTTGGAAGTGGCTAAAGATACTCATGACGTCACCTCGCTCGATACGTGGAGCCGACGCCGGGTCACTCAGTCGATGCTGGCAAGCAGCCGCGGTGGCCGCTTGTTACCCCCCAGAACACTTTCGCGGTCGACAACCTTGAAAGTCACTCCCGATGACCCGTGCGCCGGTGTACCGGCTCTCCCCTGTTTTGGATGGCCTGCGCTTAAGGATAGTTGGGAATTCGGGAGGTAAAGGCGAGATACGTAATTAGTTGTGGCAGACCGTTCGTCTGCTACGCGCAGGCCCACGGCAGCCGGGGCCTGCGCCTGACAAAAAAATTATTCGGCGCTGCCTTGCGCGGTTTCCGCCGGATAAGTCGTACGCCACAGCTCGAAACCGCCATCCATGCTGTAGACGTTGGAGAAACCCTGGCTGACCAGATAAGCAGCAGCGCCCTGGCTGGAGTTGCCGTGATAGCAGACCACCACGGTCGGTGCATCGAGGTCCGCGCCTTGAATGAAGGCATGCAGGGAATGATTGTCCAGATGCTTCGAGCCGCTGATATGCAGCGCGGCGAAAGTGGCAGGATCACGTACATCGACCACCACGGCGCCTTGCTCGCGCAGGGTCTGGGCCTGTTCCGGGGGGATTCGTTTGAATTCGCTCATGGCGGGTTCCTGTAGCTCGGCAGAGTGCGCAGTCTAACGCGGAGCGCTGACTGGCGACGTTTCGGGAATAAGGGGGGCGACAGTCGGTGCAAGTCCGCCGTGTTCATCGCATTTGCATGACACGCGCTCGCCGCTGTCGACGTTCATCAGGGTCAGGCTGCCGCCCCAGACGCAACCGGTGTCCAGCGCCGAGATGCCCGGCTCGCGGACATCGCCTTCCAGTGCCGCCCAGTGGCCGAAAATGATGCGCAGGCCGCGGGTTTTCCGTTCTTTGTGCTGGAACCACGGTTTATAACCCGGCGGTGCGCTGTCCAGGCCTTCCTTGCTCTTGAGGTCGAGCTTGCCGTCGGCGGTGCAGAAGCGCATGCGGGTGAAATAGTTGGTGATGACGCGCAGGCGGGTAACGCCGGTGAGATCGCTGTCCCATTTCGCCGGCTCGTTGCCGTACATGCCATCGAGGTACAGCGGAAACAGGTTGTCGTCACGCAGGGCGGCTTCGGCTTCGGCGGCGCACTTCAAGGCCTTGCGCAAGGACCACTGCGGCGGGATGCCGGCATGGACCATGGCGACATCGCGTTGCTCGTCATAGTGCATGAGTTTTTGCTGGCGCAGCCATTCGAGCAGTTCGGCGGCGTCCGGAGCTTCGAGAATCTCGCGCAGGGTGTCGGACTTCTTCAGGCGCTCGATGTTTTTGGCCGCCGCCAGCAGATGCAGATCGTGATTGCCGAGGACGCAGACCAGCGACTCGCGCATGCCATATAGAAAGCGCAGGGTCTCCAGCGATTGCGGCCCACGGTTGACCAGATCGCCGACCAGCCACAGCCGATCGAGCGCCGGGTCGAATGCCACTTGCTTGAGCAGGCATTTGAGCGGTTCAAGGCAGCCTTGCAGGTCGCCGACGGCGTACGTCGTCATCAGTGCAAAGCTCCGGGTACCGCGAGGCGGAAGGGTTTGATGATCGCGTCGAAACGCTTGCCATCGGTGGCGACCATCTCGTAGGTGCCCTGCATGGTGCCGACCTTGGTGGTCATCACTGTGCCACTGCTGTAGGTGTGGCTTTTGCCCACCTCGATCAGTGGTTGCTGACCAACGACCCCGGCGCCGCGAACCTCTTCGACGTGCCCGTCACCGTCGGTGATCACCCAGTGCCGCGACATGAGGCGTGCGGGCTGCTCGCCATTGTTCTGCACAGTGATGGTATAGGCGAAGGCGAAACGGTCATTTTCGGGTTGCGATTGGTCTGCCAGATAGCGGGTGACGACACTGACATCGACCTGATAACGGGAATCGGACATGCAAAAGGCCTTAAGCAAAGCGGAACGCGGGGCGTAGCTGATGGGGAATCAGTCTAGGCAAGTATCGGGCAGTAAACCAGAGTGGCGGCCTGCCCGATAGCGTTCATCGCCGGTCAGTCGGCGGCGGAGGCGGCCGGGGCTTGCTCGCTGAGCTTGTCGGCCAGGCGCACGAACGCGGCCAGGTCCAGTTGCTCGGGACGCAGGCTGCCGTCAACGCCAGCGGCTTCGATTTCGGCGGCAGTCATCAGTTGCTTGAGGGTGTTGCGCAGGGTCTTGCGACGCTGGTTGAAGGCTTCGCGAACGACGCGCTCCAGCAGGCGATGGTCCTTGGCCGGGTGGGGCAGGACCGCGTGCGGCACCAGACGGACGATGGCCGAATCGACTTTCGGCGGCGGGTTGAAAGCGCCCGGACCGACGTTGAACAGGTGCTCAACACGGCAGTGGTATTGAACCATGATCGACAGGCGACCCCAGTCACCGCCACCCGGGCCGGCCGCCAGGCGCTCGACCACTTCCTTTTGCAGCATGAAGTGCATGTCGCGAATGATGCCGGCGTTGTTCAGCAGGTGGAAGATCAGCGGCGTGGAGATGTTGTACGGCAGGTTGCCGACCACGCGCAGGCTATTCGGTGCAGCGTTCAGGGTATTGAAGTCGAACTTCAGCGCATCGCCCTGATGCAGGTTGAAGTTGCTCTTGCCGGCGAACTGCTGGTTAAGGATCGGGATCAGGTCCTTGTCCAGTTCCACCACGTCCAGTTGCGCGCCGGAGTTGAGTAGGCCGGCGGTCAGTGCGCCCTGGCCGGGGCCGATTTCCAGCAGGCGGTCGTCTGGTTTGGCGCTGATGGAGCGCAGGATGCGGTCGATGACGCCGGCATCGTGCAGGAAGTTCTGGCCAAAGCGTTTGCGCGCCTTGTGTTGGTATTGCTCGGTCATAAACGGGTCTCGGCCATCTGGTAGGCGGTTTCCAGGGCGACTTGCAGGCTGCCGCTGTCGATCTTGCCGCTGCCGGCCAGATCCAGGGCGGTGCCGTGGTCAACCGAAGTGCGGATGATCGGCAGGCCAAGGGTCACGTTGACTGCTGCGCCGAAGCCTTTGTACTTCAGCACGGGCAGGCCCTGGTCGTGGTACATCGCCAGCACTGCGTCGCAGTGCTCCAGATATTTGGGGGTAAACAGAGTGTCGGCAGGCAGCGGGCCACGAAGGTCCATGCCCTCGCCGCGCAGGCGCTCTAAGGTAGGTTCGATGATGTCGATTTCTTCACGGCCCAGGTGTCCGCCTTCACCGGCGTGCGGGTTGAGCCCGCAGATCAGGATGCGTGGCCGGGCGATGCCGAATTTTTCTTGCAGGTCGGCGTGCAGAATCCGCGTGACCCGCTCCAGTCGCTGCGGTGTGATTGCATCCGCAATATCGCGCAGCGGCAGGTGAGTGGTGACCAGTGCCACGCGCAAACCGCGGGTGGCAAGCATCATCACCACTTGGCTGGTATGGGTCAGATCAGCCAGAAATTCCGTGTGCCCGGAGAACGCGATGCCGGATTCGTTGATCACGCCCTTGTGCACCGGTGCGGTGATCATCCCGGCGAAATCGCCGTTCAGGCAGCCGTTGCCGGCGCGAGTCAGGGTTTCGAGGACGAACGCCGCGTTGGCCTTGTCCAGGTGCCCGGCAACCACGGGGGCGCTGAGCGGAGTGTCCCAGACGTACAGGCTATTGGCAGGCGCCGGGGTGTCCGGCCAGCAGTCAGGCGCGACTTCCAGCAAAGTGACAGCCAGCCCCAGCTGCGCGGCCCGCTCGGTGAGCAGGTCGCGGCTGGTGATGGCAATCAGGGGATGTGGCTGGGCTTGCGAGGCGAGCAGCAGGCACAGGTCGGGACCAATGCCGGCTGGTTCGCCGGGTGTCAGCGCGAAACGCTTGGGTTTCACTGCGCTGCCTGGTCTGCACCAGGGAGTTTGATCTCTACGTAGGCTTCTTCACGAATCTGACGCAGCCAGTTTTGCAGCTCTTCATCGTATTTTTTGTTACGCAGAACGTTCATCGCCTGCTGCTCGCGCGCCTGTTCGGTGCTGTCGGTGGCGCGACGGCCAAGGACTTCCAGCACATGCCAGCCGTACTGAGTCTGGAACGGCTTGGACAACTGACCTTGCGGGGTGTTGGCCATCACGGCGCGGAACTCCGGTACCAGCGCGCTCGGGTCGATCCAGTTCAGGTCGCCGCCGTTGAGGGCAGAGCCTGGATCTTCCGAGTATTTCTTCGCCAGTTCAGCGAAGTCTTCGCCGGCCTTGATGCGGTTATATAGCGACTCCACCAGCTCCTTGGTCTTGACCTCGTCACGGACCGGGCTTGGCTTGACCAGGATGTGGCGTACATGCACCTCATCGCGCATCTGCGTTTCGCCACCACGTTTGCCCAGCACCTTGAGGATGATGAAACCACCCGGGGTGCGTGCAGGTTCGGTGATGTCGCCCGCTGCCATCTTGCTCAGCTCACGGTCGAACGGAGGTGGCAGTTGCGCAGCTTTACGCCAGCCCATGTCGCCGCCTTCCAGTGCGTTGTCGCTACCGGATTTGGCGATGGCCATCTGACCGAAATCGGCGCCTTGCTTGAGTTTCTGGTAAACGTCCATCGCCTGACGGTAAGCGCTCTGAATCGCTTCAGAATTGGCGCTTTCCGGCGTAGGAATCAGGATGTTGGCCAGGTGCAGTTCCTCGGACAGTTGCATCTTGCCCATGTCGGAGGCGAGGAAGTTCTTCACTTCCTGCTCGGAGACCTGGATGCGCTCTGCCACGCGACGCTGACGCACACGGCTGATGATCATCTCGCGCTTGATCTGGTCACGGGCGTCATCGTAGGACAGACCGTCGTGAGCCAGCGCCGCGCGGAATTGATCCACAGTCATGTTGTTGCGCTGGGCAATGGTGCCCACCGCCTGGTTCAGTTCTTCATCGGTAATGCGAATGCCGGAACGTTCGCCGATCTGCAGCTGCAGGTTTTCGACGATCAGGCGCTCGAGCACCTGCTGATCCAGCACGCCCGGCGGCGGCATGCCGCCGCCACGCTTGGCGATGGTCTGCTGAACTTCGTGGACACGCTGGTCCAGTTGGCTCTGCATGACCACATCGTTATCGACGATCGCGACCACTTTATCGATGGACTGTACGGCGGCGTTGGCCGCCGTACCCAGGAACAGCGCGCCCAGCAGCAGCGGGCGCAGAGAATCAGAAAGCTTGGTCTTCACGTTGACGATAACCTTGGATGCCTTTGTCGAGGAAGCTCTCTACCTTGGCGCCAGTCAGGCCGCCGAGTCCCTTCAGAACAATTTGGAGGAAGACGCCGTGGTCGCCTTTTTCGTTTTGCGGAGCTTCCTGACTGAACTCGTCGTAGGAAACCCAGTAACGATTGATCAGGCGCAGTTTCCAGCAGCAGTTGTCGTACTCGAAACCACCGAAGGCTTCCAGCGTACGGTTGCGGTTGTAGTCGTACTGCCAGCGGCTGATTGCGCTCCACTGAGGAACGATCGGCCAGATGACCGAGAAGTCATGCTGCTGGATCTTGTAGTAGTCCTTCACGTAGCCAGGTTGGCCCGGAGTGCCGTAGTCGCCGCCACCCACTGCCCATTTACCGGTGTTCTGGTCGTAACGCACCTGATCGTTGCGATAGCGATAGCCGACGTTGACCACCTTGTTCGGGTTGTCTTCAGGCTGGTAGTGGAACATGGCGCTGCCGGAACGTGGGCTGCGGCTGTCCGGATCCCAGTTGTAATCGGCCGTGGTGCGCCAGTCGCGGTTCCAGCGGTATTCGTATTCCAGCGCGTACGGCGATACGTCGGCCTGCGCATCTTTACGGTCATTGAACGCGATGCCTGGCAGTTGTACTTCACGATCCTTGAAGTAGTAAGCCTGACCGACACTGATTCGCTGACGCTCGAAACCGTTGTCTTCGATCCAGCGGCTGGTCACGCCCAGCGACAGCTTGTTCTCGTCGCCGACGCGGTCGGAGCCGGAGAAGCGGTTGTCGCGGAACAGCGAGGCGTAGTTGAAGGTGTATTCACTGGTATCGAATACCGGAATGTCTTCCTGATCGACCTTCGGTACATAGAGGTAGAACAGGCGCGGTTCCAGGGTCTGGCGGTAGTTTTTGCCGAAGTACGAGGTGTTGCGGTCGAAATACAGGCCGCTGTCGACACTGGCAATCGGTACGCCACGGTTCTGGTTGCTGTCGAACTTGCCGTAGAGCTTCTGGTTTTCCGGCGACATTGCAGCAATCTGCGATTTGCCAGTGCCGTCCAGATCCAGTTGGTACTGGGTGTATTGATACTTGAGCGATGGCTTGAGGAAACCATAGGTCCAGTTCATCGGCAGACTGACGCCTGGCTTCAGATTCAGACGGTCGCCGTTGGCGCGCGCCAGGCCCTGAACGTTGGTATCCAGGCGCGGCGTTACGTCGCCGTTTTCATCGGTAAAGTTGCCGTTTTCCAGATCACGATCAAACCGCACAATCTCGGTCTCGTAATCGAAATTCAAACCTTCCGGATGATACGGCAGCTGACCATTGAAGGTGATCTGCGGCAGGCGGTCATACGGCGTGATGTTCGACACGGTTGCCAGCTGATACGCCTGAGCATTCAGGCGTGCGGTGTAGCTGTCGCCGCGGTAGGTTACCGAACCCTGCTGGTTCACGTAATCAGCGCTCTTCACGCCGATCTGATCGGTGGTCAGGTCCTGGAAGTAGTACGGATCGCTGATCTTGGTGTAGTCAACCTGAGTCATCACACGGGAATCGAGACCGCCCTTGTGCTGCCAGTTGTACATGTAGCGATTTTTTTCGTAGTCGGTCTGCTTGCTGCGATCGGTATCTTCGTCGTTCAGATACGCCGCACCGAACTGGCCTTCGCTGGACTTGGTCAGGTAACGGAACTCGCCTTCGACCAGCATGCCGCGCTTGCTCATGTAGCGCGGGTACAACGTGGCATCGTAGTTCGGCGCCAGGTTGAAGTAGTACGGGGTCACCAGCATGAAGCCGGTATCGCTGCCGGTGCCGATGGTCGGCGGCAGGAAGCCCGATTGGCGACGGTCGTCGATCGGGAAGTAGATGTACGGCGTGTACAGGATCGGAATGTCCTTGACCCGCAGCGTCACGTTGGTCGCGGTACCGAAACCGGTGGCCGGGTTCAGGGTGATGTTGTTGCCCTTGAGCTGCCACGCGTTGCTGTTCGGTTCGCACGTGGTGTACGTGCCGTCCTTCAAGCGGATGATCGCGTTCTCGGCACGCTTGGCGTACAGCGCGTTACCGCGGATGCGCGATTTGTGCATCACGTATTCGGCGTTGTCGACCTTGGCTTCACCGGTGTCGAGCTGCACATCGGCGTGGTCGCCGACGATCAGCGCGCCGTTGTCGCGAATGCGTACGTCGCCGTTGAGTTCGGCGCGGCTCTCGGCCTGATACAGGCTGGCCTCGTCGGACTCGACCTGCATGCTGCCCTGACGCAGAACCACGTCGCCGGCCAGCGTACCCACCTGATCATCGGTGTTGTAGCGCGAGGCCTTGGCGCCGATAAAGGTCGGTGCGTCACTTTTATTCGTCTTGTCATTCATGCCAGGACGAATCGGTTCGATATAGGAACCAGAGCAGTAAGGACCGGTCTCGGCCAATTGGGCGGCGGTGAGCTTCTCGCGCGGAACCCAGTCGAGGTGACTGTAGTCTTCGCTACGGGATTTCAGGCCGCGGCCCTTGGCTTCGGTGACCAGCACCGGCTTGGCGCCGGTGTCGGAAGTCGAACCGTTCTGGGCCGGGGCTTCGCCGGCGGCGCTGACAGCGCTGCCGTCATGCACCGGACGCGGTGGCAATGCAGCCGCCGGCGTCTTGGGCGCACACGCCCAGCCACCCGTTGCCGAGACGGCGCAGTCATACTGCTCGGCGGCAACAACGAATTGACTGGCCAGAGGTTGCATAGCCAGCAGACTGCCGGTTACCAACAACGGAAATTTTTTACGAAACGCGGGGGATTTCAATGCCATCTTATTAGTCCGGGCTTCCTGCGTGCCATCTGCCCGCGGTGTGGGCCGCACGCCTCTCGATGGTCTGAAAAAGATGCTGGATAATAAAGCATGACCCGCTTGACGGCTAGCGCCGTCGGAGACCCTTGCAATGCCTGACCAAGATGTACGCTTGCAACACCTGAAAGTTTGGCTCGATGAGCAGTTGGCAATCCTCTTTGCGAATGAGGGCTGGGGCACCGTGCCCCCGGCCACGTTGACCGCGGCCAGCAGCGACGCGAGTTTCCGGCGTTATTTCCGCTGGGAAGGCGAGGGTCGCAGCTTCGTTGTGATGGACGCGCCACCGCCCCAGGAAAACTGCAAACCGTTCGTGGATATCGCCTTTTTGCTGGCGAAATCCGGAATCAACGTGCCGAAAATTTATGCCGAAGACCTCGATCGCGGATTTCTTTTGCTCAATGACCTGGGCAACCAGACCTATCTGGACGTGATCGACAGCGAAAATGCCGACGCTTTGTTCAGCGATGCCCTGCAGGCACTGCTGGCTTTTCAACAACTGCCGATGGTCGCGCCGTTGCCGAGTTACGACGTCGCGCTGTTGCGCCGCGAGCTGGAGCTGTTCCCCGAGTGGTACGTGAAACGCGAACTCGGCATCGAGTTCGACGCCGCACAACAGCAACAGTGGCAAGCCGTCAGCGAGCTGCTGATCGACAGCGCCCTGGCCCAGCCCAAAGTGCTGGTGCACCGCGACTACATGCCGCGCAACCTGATGCTCAGCGAGCCGAATCCCGGCGTGCTGGATTTTCAGGATGCGGTGTATGGCCCGGTGACCTACGACGTGACCTGCCTGTTCAAGGACGCCTTCCTCAGTTGGCCGGAAGAGCGCGTGCATGGCTGGCTGGAAAACTACTGGCAACAGGCTTCGGCGTTGAACATTCCGGTGCAGGCGGATTTCCAAGACTTCCTGCGCGCCAGCGACCTGATGGGCGTGCAGCGCCACTTGAAAGTCATCGGCATCTTCGCGCGCATCTGCCATCGCGATGGCAAACCGCGTTACCTCACTGATGTGCCACGTTTCTTCGCTTATATAGAAGCGGTGACCGCACGCCGTCCTGAACTGGCGGATCTGCAAGCGTTGCTCGCCAGTCTGCGCGGCGGAGCGACGGCATGAAGGCGATGATTCTGGCGGCAGGCAAGGGCGAACGCATGCGTCCGCTGACCCTGACCACCCCTAAACCGCTGGTGCGTGCCGGCGGCGTGCCATTGATCGAATATCACCTGCGCGCGCTGGCCGCCGCCGGTTTCAACGAGATCGTGATCAACCATGCCTGGCTCGGTCAGCAGATCGAAGACCATCTGGGCGACGGCTCGCAGTTTGGCCTGAGCATCCAGTACTCGCCGGAAGGCGAGCCGCTGGAAACCGGAGGCGGGATTTTCCGTGCCTTGCCATTGCTCGGTGACGATGCGTTTCTGGTAGTCAACGGCGATATCTGGACCGATTACGACTTCAGCGTGCTGCACCAACCGATCAACGGTCTGGCGCATCTGGTGCTGGCGGACAACCCGCCGCATCACCCGGGCGGCGATTTCACCCTGGATGACGGTCAGGTGCTGGATGCTCAACCCGATGCGCCAACCCTGACCTACAGCGGCATCGCCGTCCTGCATCCGCAATTGTTCGATGGCTGCACGGACGGTGCTTTCAAGCTGGCGCCTTTACTGCGCAAGGCCATGGCAGAGGGAGAGGTCACTGGCGAGCGTCTGAAAGGCCATTGGGTCGATGTCGGTACGCATGAGCGTCTGGCCGAAGCTGAAGCATTGATAAAAGCGAGTCGTTGATATGTTGTGGCCAGGGACTCTGATTGGAGCCGGAGCAGGTTTTGCAATTGCCAGCATTCCGGGGGCCATGCTTGGGGCGTTGTTGGGGCAGGCGCTGGACCGGCGTCTGCATTTGCAGAGCTGGGGACATCTGCGGGAAAAGCTCGGCGGTCAGCCGATGCTGCGCAACGACGAACTGCTGTTCGTGTTGCTCGGGCGTCTGGCGAAAAGCGATGGCCGGGTGACGGACGGGCATATCCAGCAGGCGCGCAGTGAAATGAGCGCGCTGGAAATGAGCGAGCCGGCGCGGCGTCGGGCGATTGCCGCGTTCAATCGCGGCAAGTCCGGCGGTGATCGCCTGCGCGGGTATCTGCGGCGACTGAGTGCCCAGCCGCATGCGGCCGAAGGGGTGTTGCGCGCTTGTTGGCGGATGGTTTGGGCTGACGGGCGCGCGGGCGTCAGCGAGCGTGAACTGCTGGCGCAGTGGGGCAAGTGGCTGGGCTGGACAACGCAGCAGATTCAGGCGCTGGCCAGTGATTACGAGCCGAACAAACGCCCGATCGTCAGTGCGGCGGTGAGTTATCAGGATGCGATGCGCCTGCTCGGCGTGTCGGCGACCAGCGAACCGGCGCAGATCAAGCGAGCCTATCGGCGCCTGCTCAGTCGCCATCATCCGGACAAGATTGCCGGCAGCGGTGCGACCCCGGAACAGGTGCGCGAAGCAACCGAGAAAACCCGTGAATTGCACAACGCGTTCACCCTGATTCGGGCGCGGCGGGATTTTCGCTGATCGATAGACATGAGTTGTTGATGAGGGCCTCTTCGCGAGCAAGCCCGCTCCCACCCGGATCGCATTCCTTTAGCTGGAATGCGATCCGGGTGGGAGCGGGCTTGCTCGCGAATGGGGCGACTCGGTCTGTCAGTCAGTCTTCTGCGGATTCAACCAGCCACGCACCCGACGAAACAGCTGTTCCTGCTCGGCCTTTTTATCCGGCAACACCTGGAGCGCCACCTGGCTGAACGTCGAGGTCTTCAAACGCTTGCTGGCCTGCATACGCTCCAGTGCCGCGTTGCGATCCTGCGCCTTGTCCATGTAGAAAATATCGGCGGTCGGCAGCTTAAGGGTTGGCGTCAATTCCGCCAGCTGCGGCTTGGCCTTGCCAGGTGTTTGCGCATCGACCATCACCAGTTTCTCGACCTGCGAGCTCTGCCGCTCACTGATGAAGCGCGCCGCCCAGTAGGCGCCGGTGCCGTGACCGAGAACCACGACACGTCGAACGCTCTGTTGTTCGGCATAGGCGATTGCCGCGTCGATCCGGGCGAAGATTCGCTCGGCATCGGCCTTGGATTGTTCTTCAGTCGTCTCGGCAACCACCTGATCGGCGACCTCCGCTTCACCGCCAGCCGCCTGCTCGATCGGTTGCGCGGTGGTGGAATCCTTGCTGCCGGTTTCCGCGGCTTTCGGCGCTGCCGGGGCAGCGATCACGCGCGGTGCGATGGCATCGCTTTGCAGGTCGGGCAGGGTGATACTCAGGCTGCTCCACTCGACATCCGGTAACTTGCTGCGCAGCGGGCCGATCACTTGCGGCCAGTCAGCGGTTTCGCCAGCGCCGGGTACGATAATCACCGCGCCTTTGGGCTCGGCGGTGTTGGCCGGTTTCCACAGGGCGAGGAAGGTGTCGGCGCCGGCCTGCAATTGCTGTTGTTCCTGCGCCGGGACTTTGCGTTCGAGTGCGGCGGCTTCTTCCTGACTACGCTCAAGCAGTGGCTGGCGTTCGGCCGGTTTTTCGCTGGCCGGTTGCTCGGCGTTAGTGGCGGGCGCCGGATCGGCGGCTTCGACGGAAAACGCACAAGGCAGGATCAGCGACAGGCACAATGCTGGCATTGCCAGGCGGTAGACAGAGGGCATCGGTTATTCCAGGCCAGAAAAGTATCCCGGCAGCCTAATGGGTTGGTCAGAATTTGTCAGTGTACGAGACTTCAATGATGCGTTTTTGCGGCCTGTGGGTTATCGGCTGGTTGTGTTTTCCCTTGATGGGCTGGGCGGCGTCTGCGCCCGCAGCGCCTGCGGCGGCATTGACCGCCAGCGAGCAGCAATGGCTGGCGCAGCACCGTGAGCTACGCGTCGGTCTGGTTTTGCAGGCGCCGTACGCGCAATACGACCGGCGCTTGCAGCGATTGTCCGGGGCCAATGTCGAATTGATGAAATTGCTGGCGAAGGCGCTGAATGTCGAGCTGAGCTGGCGCAATTTTCAGGATCTGGCGCAACTGGAAGACGCTGTCCGCGAAGGCGAAATCGACATCGCCCCGGGCCTGACCCAGACCCCGAGAGCGCTGCGCCTGTGGCTGTTTTCCGATCCGTACATGCGTGTGCCGCAACTGGTAGTCAGCGATCAGAAAAGCAGCGGTGTGGTGGAACTGGAGAAAGTCGACAGCCTGGCCCGCGTCGCGGTGCGCATGCCCAGCGCCACTGCCGATTACCTGCGCAGCAATTATCCGCACCTGAATCTGCAAGGCGTACCGCTGGAGCGTCAGGCGCTGCAATTGTTGTTGAGTCAGCAAGCGTCCTACGCCGTGGTGGATGAGGCGCAACTCGGGCGTTTGTCCGCCGAACCGGAGTTCGCCGGGCTGGTGGTGGTCGGTGATATCGGCTTGCCGCAACTGCTGCGAGTGGCCACACGGCGCGACTGGCCGGAACTGGCGGCGATTGTTGAGAGCGCCTTGCGCGCAATCCCGGCCAAGGATCTGGAGCGCCTGCACACGCAATGGCTGCAACCGAAGTATCCGCGTCTGACGGAGTCGCCGGGGTTCTGGCAGAACCTGAGCCTGTTGTTTGCGGTGATGCTGTTCAGTTGCATCGCCATCGTCGCCTGGCAACGCCGTCAGCAGCACAGTCTGGAGCAGCGCTTGCGGGCGGCGCGGGAAGACATCGCCCTGCGCGCCGCCAGCGAAGAAGCCTTGCGCCTGACCCAGTTTTCCATTGACCAAAGCACCGTCGGCATCCTCTGGGTCAACTGGGACAGCCATGTGCGCTACGCCAATCGCGCGGCGGAAAGCATGCTCGGTTATCCACAGGGTGCGCTGATCGAGCGGCCGCTGATCGACTTCGAACCCGGCCTGCACATGGATCGCTGGCTCAACCTGTGGAAACGCGCGCGGGCCAGCGAAGAAGGGCCGCTGAGCTTCGAAACCAACTGCGTGCGCGCCGATGGCAGCATCCTGCCGGCGGACGTCTCGCTGAGTTTTCTGCGCTTTCGCGACAGCGAGTATCTGGTGGTTTATCTCACCGACGTCACCGAACGACGCCGCTCTCTCGCGGCTTTGCAGGAAAGCGAAGCGCGTCTGCAGGGGATTGCCGCCAACGTGCCGGGGCTGGTGTTCCGCCTGGAGCGCGCGCCGGTGACCGGGCAGATCGATTTCGCCTACATCAGTGAGGGCAGCGAAAGTCTGGTCGGTTACGCGCCGGCCGCCATCGCGCACCGCGACATGGGCCTGCGCAGTCTGGTGCATCCCGACGACAAGGCCAGCTACCACCAGACCCAGGATCAGGCGCTGGACACCGACAGTGACTGGTCGTGGCAGGGCCGCATCCTCACCCGCCAGGGCGAGCAACGCTGGGCCGAGATCAAGGCGATCACCCGGCAACTGGAGGACGGCGCTTATGTCTGGGACGGCATCGTCTGGGACATCAGCGAAAGTAAACGCATCGAGCTGGAGCTGGCGGCATCCCGCGAGCAACTGCGCGAACTGTCGGCGCACCTGGAGAGCGTGCGTGAAGAAGAAAAGGCGCGGATTGCCCGGGAAGTGCACGATGAGCTGGGGCAGATGCTGACCGTGCTGAAGCTGGAAACCTCGATGTGCGAACTGGCCTATGCGCAACTCGATCCGGGGCTGAACGAGCGCTTGAACAGCATGAAACGCCTGATCGCCCAGTTGTTTCAGTTGGTGCGCGATGTGGCGACCGCGCTGCGCCCGCCGATCCTCGATGCCGGGATCGCCTCGGCGATTGAATGGCAGGCGCGGCGCTTTGAAGCGCGCACGCAGATTCCGTGTCTGGTGCAGGTACCGGACAATCTGCCGGCGCTCAGCGATGCCAAGGCCATTGGCCTGTTCCGGATTTTGCAGGAAGCGCTGACCAATGTGATGCGCCATGCCCAGGCGCATACTGTGGAACTGACGCTGGCGCTGGAAGGTGATGAATTGTGTCTGACGGTCAGCGATGATGGCGTAGGCTTTGCCGTCGAGACCGATCGGCCCACCTCCTTTGGCCTGGTCGGCATGCGCGAGCGGGTGCTGATCATGGGTGGACGGCTGTTGCTCGAGAGTGAACCGGGGGAGGGCACCAGTCTGAATGTCTGGGTGCCGGTTGATGAGGTTTGACATGTTTCGGTGTCTGGACCGACGCCTTCGCGAGCAAGCTCGCTCCCACAGGGATCTGTGTATGCCTGAATTCTGGAGAAGAATGTGATCCGTGTACTGGTAGCCGAAGACCACACCATCGTCCGTGAAGGGATCAAGCAATTGATCGGCCTGGCCAAGGACCTGCAAGTGGTGGGGGAGGCGGGCAACGGCGAGCAGTTGCTGGAAACCCTGCGCAGTGTGCCGTGCGAGGTGGTGCTGCTGGACATCTCGATGCCCGGGGTCAACGGCTTGGAGGCGATCCCGCGGATTCGTGCGCTGAACCATCCGCCGGCGATTCTGGTGCTGTCGATGCACGACGAAGCGCAAATGGCTGCCCGCGCACTGAAGGTCGGCGCTGCCGGTTATGCGACCAAGGACAGCGATCCGGCATTGCTGTTGACCGCCATCCGCAAAGTCGCCGCGGGCGGGCGCTACATCGACCCGGAGCTGGCCGACCGGATGGTCTTCGAAGTCGGCCTGACCGATGCACGCCCTTTGCATTCGCTGCTGTCCGAGCGCGAATTCTCGGTGTTCGAACGGCTGGCTCAAGGCGCCAACGTCAACGACATCGCCCAGCAACTGGCCCTGAGCAGCAAGACCATCAGCACCCACAAGGCGCGGCTGATGCAGAAGCTCAACATCACCTCGCTGGCCGAACTGGTCAAATACGCGATGGAACACAAACTCCTCTGAAAACGCTGATCCCCGTGTAGGAGCTGCCGCAGGCTGCGATCTTTTGACTTTGATTTTAAAAAACAAGATCAAAAGATCGCAGCCTGCGGCAGCTCCTACAGGGGAGCCGTGTTGGCATATCCATTAACGACAGCCGCTTTTGCCGTTGCTTGTGGCTTGCCGCTCACCGCTTGCGACTGCTTTATCCAATAGCGCCATCCTTGTAGGGCAATCCCTACCCCCAACCTTCCATCCGGCTGAGGCGATTCTCTCCTGCACCCCGATTTGCGCGGCTGGCGTCAGCCACTAGGCTTGATCTACAGCAGTTACCAATAACAAAGGTGTGGGTATGAGCCAGGTCGATTCAAACGCAGGGGCCAGTGACGTGCTGGTCAGCTTTCGTGGAGTGCAGAAGAGCTACGACGGCGAGAACCTGATCGTCAAAGACCTCAACCTGGACATTCGCAAAGGCGAGTTCCTGACCCTCCTCGGGCCGTCCGGCTCGGGCAAGACCACCAGCCTGATGATGCTCGCCGGGTTCGAAACGCCGACCGCCGGCGAAATTCTCCTGGCCGGCCGCGCAATCAACAACGTGCCGCCGCACAAGCGTGACATCGGCATGGTGTTCCAGAACTACGCGCTGTTTCCGCACATGACTGTCGCCGAGAACCTCGCCTTTCCGCTGACCGTGCGCGGCCTGAACAAGAGCGACGTCAGCGACAAGGTCAAGAAAGTCCTGAGCATGGTCCAGCTCGACGCCTTCGCTTCGCGTTATCCGGCGCAACTTTCCGGTGGTCAGCAACAGCGGGTGGCGCTGGCTCGCGCGCTGGTGTTCGAACCGCAACTGGTATTGATGGACGAACCGCTGGGCGCCCTCGACAAGCAACTGCGTGAACACATGCAGATGGAGATCAAGCACCTGCACCAGCGCCTCGGCGTGACCGTGGTCTACGTGACCCATGATCAGGGTGAAGCACTGACCATGTCCGATCGCGTGGCGGTGTTCCATCAGGGCGAAATCCAGCAGATCGCTCCGCCGCGCACGCTTTACGAAGAACCGAAAAACACTTTCGTCGCCAACTTCATCGGCGAGAACAACCGCCTCAATGGTCGCCTGCTTAGCCAGAGCGGCGAGCGTTGCGTGGTCGAGCTGGGTCGTGGCGAGAAGGTCGAGGCGCTGGCGGTCAACGTTGGCCAGACCGGCGAGCCGGTGACCCTGTCGATCCGGCCGGAACGCGTCAGCCTCAACGGTTCGAGCGACCAATGCGTCAACCGCTTCTCAGGGAGGGTGGCGGAATTCATCTATCTGGGCGACCACGTCCGGGTGCGCCTGGAAGTCTGCGGCAAGACCGACTTCTTCGTGAAACAGCCGATTGCCGAGCTCGATCCCGCGCTCGCCGTCGGCGACGTGGTACCGCTTGGCTGGCAGGTCGAGCACGTTCGCGCGCTTGATCCGCTGTTAGAGGCGAACTGATCGCCCCCGCAATACCAACACCAACCCTGCACGTGGAGAGAACAATAAATGTTGAGATCCCTGAAGTTCACCGCCCTGACCCTGGGCCTGATGGGTGCGGCCAGCGCGATGGCCGCCGGCCCGGATTTGACCGTGGTGTCGTTTGGCGGGGCGAACAAGGCGGCGCAAGTCAAAGCCTTCTATGCACCGTGGGAAGCGGCGGGCAACGGCAAGATTGTCGCCGGCGAATACAACGGTGAAATGGCCAAGGTCAAAGCCATGGTCGACACCAAGAGCGTGTCGTGGGATCTGGTCGAAGTGGAATCGCCAGAGCTGTCCCGTGGTTGCGACGAAGACATGTTCGAGCAACTCGACCCGGCACTGTTCGGCAAGACCGAAGACTACGTCAAAGGCGCGATTCAGCCGTGCGGCGTAGGTTTCTTTGTCTGGTCGACCGTGCTGGCTTACAACGCCGACAAACTGAAAACCGCACCGACCAGCTGGGCGGATTTCTGGGACACCAAGAAATTCCCGGGCAAGCGTGGCCTGCGCAAAGGCGCCAAGTACACCCTGGAATTCGCTCTGATGGCCGACGGCGTTGCGCCGAAAGACGTCTACAAAGAGCTGGCGAGCAAAGGGGGTCAGGACCGCGCTTTCAAGAAACTCGATGAACTGAAACCAAGCATCCAGTGGTGGGAAGCCGGCGCGCAACCGCCGCAGTACCTCGCTTCCGGCGACGTGGTCATGAGCTCGGCCTACAACGGGCGGATCGCGGCGGTGCAGAAAGAATCCAATCTGAAAGTGGTGTGGAACGGCGGCATCTACGACTTCGACGCGTGGGCGATCCCGAAAGGTCTGGACAAGGCGCGTGCCGAAGCGGCGAAGAAATTCATCGCCTACTCGGTGCAGCCGCAACAGCAGAAGACCTACTCGGAAAACATCGCCTACGGCCCGGCGAACACTCAGGCCGTTCCGCTGCTGGCCAAGGACGTGCTGAAAGACATGCCGACCACCCCGGAAAACATCGCCAACCAGGTGCAGATCGACGTCAGCTTCTGGGCTGACAACGGCGAGCAACTGGAGCAGCGCTTCAACTCCTGGGCTGCGAAGTAACCGAGGGCTCGCCCTCCTGTGGGAGCGGGCTTGCTCGCGAAAGCGTCAGTACATTCAGCATTAATGTCGACTGACACGCCGCCTTCGCGAGCAAGCCCGCTCCCACATTTGGATCTGTATGCATCAATCGATCGAGGTGGTTCGCCACCTCTGTAACGATCAAAGATTTGCGGAGTACGTCATGGCCATCGCCGTTCCCCTGAACGAGGGCGCCAGCCCCACCTTGAAGCAGAAGCTCAAGCGCGCCGAGCGGGTCAACCGCTGGAAGGCCCAGGCGTTGATTGCGCCGCTGGTGCTGTTTCTGTTGCTGGTGTTTCTGGTGCCGATCGTGGCGCTGCTCTACAAAAGCGTCGGCAACCCGGAAGTGGTCGGCGGCATGCCGCGCACCGTGGCGGCCATCGCCAGTTGGGACGGCCGCGGCCTGCCCGCCGAACCGGTGTACAAAGCCGCCGGCGAAGACCTCGCCGAAGCGCGGAAAAACCAGACGCTGGGCGACCTGTCCAAGCGCTTGAACATGGAGTTGGCCGGCTACCGCAGCCTGCTGACCAAAACCGCCCGGGCGCTGCCGTTTGCCAGCGAACCGGCCTCCTATAAAGAAGCCCTCGAAGGCCTCGACGAGCGCTGGGGCGATCCGGCCTACTGGCAAGCGGTCAAACGCAACACCAGCAGCATCACCCCGTATTACCTGCTGGCGGCGGTCGACCACCGTATCGACGATCTCGGCGAACTGGCCCCGGCCACTCCGGATCAGGCGATCTACCTCGACATCTTCGCTCGCACGTTCTGGATGGGCCTGATCATCACCGTGATCTGCCTGCTTCTCGCCTATCCACTGGCCTACCTGCTGGCCAACCTGCCGTCGCGCCAGAGCAACCTGTTGATGATTCTGGTGCTGCTGCCGTTCTGGACCTCGATTCTGGTGCGGGTCGCGGCGTGGATCGTGTTGCTGCAATCGGGCGGCCTGATCAACAGCGCGCTGCTGGCGATGGGCATCATCGATAAACCGCTGGAACTGGTGTTCAACCGTACCGGTGTGTACATCTCGATGGTGCACATCCTGCTGCCGTTCATGATCCTGCCAATCTACAGCGTGATGAAAGGCATCTCGCCGACCTACATGCGCGCCGCGATCTCGCTGGGCTGCCACCCGTTCGCCAGCTTCTGGCGGGTGTACTTCCCGCAGACCTATGCCGGTGTCGGCGCCGGTTGCCTGTTGGTGTTCATCCTCGCCATCGGCTACTACATCACCCCGGCGCTGCTCGGCAGCCCGAACGATCAAATGGTCAGCTACTTCGTCGCGTTCTACACCAACACCAGCATCAACTGGGGCATGGCCACGGCGCTCGGCGGCTTGTTGCTGCTGGCAACCGTGGTGCTGTATCTGATCTACAGCTGGCTGGTGGGCGCCAGTCGCCTGCGCCTGAGCTAAGGGGAATTTGAAATGCTGAGTCCTTACATGTCGCCCATCGAACGGGTGTGGTTCTACAGCTTGCGGATTCTCTGCGGCCTGATCCTGCTGTTCCTGATTCTGCCGGTGCTGGTGATCGTGCCGCTGTCGTTCAATTCGGGCAGTTTCCTGGTGTATCCGCTGCAGGGCTTTTCCCTGCACTGGTATCAGGACTTCTTCGCCTCGGCCGAATGGATGCGCGCGCTGAAGAACAGCATCATCGTGGCTCCCGCTGCGACGGTGCTGGCGATGATCTTCGGCACGCTGGCGGCGATCGGCCTGACCCGTGGTGACTTTCCCGGCAAAGCCTTGGTGATGGCGCTGGTGATTTCGCCGATGGTGGTGCCGGTGGTGATCATTGGTGTGGCGAGTTATCTGTTCTTCGCACCGCTGGGGTTGGGCAACAGTTTCTTCTCGTTGATCGTGGTGCACGCGGTGCTTGGTGTGCCGTTCGTGATCATCACGGTGTCGGCGACGTTGCAGGGCTTCAATCACAACCTGGTGCGCGCGGCGGCCAGCCTCGGCGCGTCGCCACTGACCACTTTCCGCCGGGTGACCCTGCCGCTGATTGCGCCGGGAGTGATTTCCGGGGCGTTGTTCGCCTTCGCCACATCGTTCGATGAGGTGGTGGTGACGCTGTTCCTCGCCGGCCCGGAGCAAGCGACCTTGCCACGGCAGATGTTCAGCGGGATCCGCGAAAACCTGAGTCCGACCATCGCTGCGGCTGCCACATTGCTGATCGCGTTCTCGGTGATCCTGTTGCTGACTCTGGAATGGCTGCGCGGCCGCAGCGAGAAACTGCGTACGGCGCAGGTTTAAAGGCCAGATCAAAGGCTTACCCCCTCACCCCAGCCCTCTCCCCCAGGGGGGCGAGGGGGAAAGGGAGCAGATCTTCATGGTGTTCAAACCCGAGTTCGACTCGGTATTGCACGTCGGTGTACCTCTCACATTCACCTCGATCAGTCCCCTCTCCCTCCGGGAGAGGGTTAGGGTGAGGGGCTCTTGATCTTCTAGCCAAGCAACCATTCACACCCTGAATACCAGCCAACCCCAAACCCTCAGCTACGCTTGTGCTCAGCTCCCACCTTTATAAGAGGCTGCGCACCATGAGTCTGTCCCAGTTCAAAATCGCTCACAAACTGATCACCGGCGCCGGCGCCATCGAGCAACTGGCGGCGGAACTCACGCGCCTCGATATCGACAACCCGCTGATTGTCACCGACGCCGCGCTGGTCAAGTCCGGCACCGTGGAGCTGGCGCTGTGCCAATTGGGTGGGCGCGACTACGAGATTTTCGACCGGGTACTGCCGGACCCGGAAATTGCCATCGTCGAAGACTGCATGCGCGTGTACCGCGAGGGCGGGCATGACGGCTTGATCGGTCTCGGCGGCGGCAGTGCCATCGACATCGCCAAAAGCGTCGCGGCGTATGCCGGTTACCACGGTGCGCTGGAGGACCTGTTCGGCGTCGATCAGGTGCCGCGCAAGGGGCCGCCGCTGATCGCCATCCCGACCACCGCCGGCACCGGTTCCGAAGTGACCAACGTGGCGATCCTTTCCGACAAGGTCGCGCAACTGAAGAAAGGTATCGTCAGCGACTATCTGTTACCGGACGTGGCCCTGGTCAGCCCGCAGATGACCCTGACCTGCCCGCGCCGCGTCACCGCCGCCAGTGGCATCGATGCGCTGGTGCACGCCATTGAATCCTATCTGTCGGTCAACGCCTCGCCGATCACCGACTCGCTGGCCATCGGCGCCATCAGACTGATCGCCCGGTCGCTGCCCAAGGCCTACGCCAACGGTGCGAATCTGCAGGCCCGCGAAGACATGGCCACCGCCAGCCTGATGGCCGGGATGGCGTTCGGTAATGCCGGTGTCGGCGCGGTGCATGCGCTGGCGTATCCGCTGGGCGGGCGTTTCAACATCGCCCACGGCGTCAGCAATGCCTTGCTGCTGCCGTATGTCATGACCTGGAACAAGATGGCCTGCGTCGAGCGCATGCAGGATATCGCCGAAGCCATGGGGCTCAAGACCGCTCATCTGAGTGCCACGGAGGCTGCGGATAAAGCCGTGCAGGCCATGACCGAACTGTGCGCGGCGGTGGAGATTCCGCCGGGGCTGCGCAGTTTCGGGGTGCCGGAGGAAGCGATCCCGGCGATGGCCGTGGAAGCCGCAGGAATCGAGCGTTTGATGCGCAATAACCCGCGCAAGCTGAGTGCCGCGGACATCGAGAAGATTTATCGCGCGGCGTATTGAGCTGCACCCGGTCAGCGCCATGGCCCAACCCAATCATCGCGGTCACGGTGCGCGCGCCAGAGCATGAGGCTACAATGCGCGCCATCGTGATTTAGCTCAGAAAAGGTGCGTCATGCAGCCCTTCGTAATTGCTCCGTCGATTCTCTCCGCCGACTTCGCCCGCCTCGGCGAGGAAGTGGACAACGTTCTGGCCGCCGGTGCCGACTTCGTTCACTTCGATGTCATGGACAACCACTACGTGCCGAACCTGACCATCGGTCCGATGGTCTGCGCGGCACTGCGCAAGTACGGCATCACTGCGCCAATCGACGCGCACCTGATGGTCAGCCCGGTGGATCGCATCGTCGGCGACTTTATCGAAGCCGGCGCGAGCTACATCACCTTCCACCCGGAAGCCACGCTGCACGTTGATCGTTCGCTGCAACTGATCCGTGAAGGCGGCTGCAAATCCGGCCTGGTGTTCAACCCGGCGACCCCGCTGGACGTGCTCAAGTACGTGATCGACAAGGTCGACATGGTCTTGCTGATGAGCGTCAACCCGGGCTTCGGCGGGCAGAAATTCATTCCTGGCACCCTCGACAAGTTGCGCGAAGCGCGGGCGATCATCGATGCCTCGGGCCGCGACATCCGTCTGGAAATCGACGGTGGCGTCAACGTCAACAATATCCGCGAAATCGCTGCAGCCGGTGCCGACACCTTCGTCGCCGGCTCGGCGATTTTCAATGCGCCAAACTATCAGGAAGTCATCGACAAGATGCGTTCCGAACTGGCGCTGGCGCGCCCATGAGCGGTTTTGAGCAGCTGTTCCCGGGGCAATTGCCACGGTTGGTGATGTTCGATCTGGATGGCACGCTGATCGACTCGGTTCCCGACCTGGCGGCGGCCGTGGACACCATGCTGCTCTCGCTCGGGCGCAAGCCTGCCGGCATCGAGGCGGTGCGCGAATGGGTCGGCAATGGCGCACCGGTGCTGGTGCGCCGGGCGCTGGCCGGCGGCATCGAGCATTCGGCGGTGGATGACGTCGAGGCCGAGCACGCGCTGCAAGTGTTCATGGACGCCTATGGCGCCAGCCATGAGCTGACCGTGGTCTATCCCGGCGTGCGCGACACCCTCAAGTGGCTGCACAAGCAAGGCGTGGCGATGGCGCTGATCACCAACAAGCCGGAGCGCTTCGTCGCGCCGCTGCTGGATCAGATGAAGATCGGCCGCTACTTCAAATGGATCATCGGCGGCGATACCTTGCCGCAGCAGAAGCCTGATCCGGCGGCACTGTTCTTCGTGATGAAAATGGCCAATATCCCGGCCTCACAATCGCTGTTCGTCGGCGACTCGCGCAGCGATGTGCTGGCGGCGAAAGCGGCGGGGGTCAAGTGTGTGGCGCTGAGCTACGGCTACAACCACGGTCGGCCGATTGCCGAGGAGTCGCCGGCGCTGGTGATCGACGATCTGCGCCAGCTAATTCCCGGTTGCCTCGGTACAGCCGCTGAGATAACGTTGCCCGACGCTACTCAATCCCGTTCTGGAAACGCCATCGTGGTGGTCACTCGCAAACTCTGGATGAAAGTCATCAAGGCCCTGGCCCGCTGGCGTTGGCGCGCCTGACTGGTTCCTGGCCGGCTCGCCGGCGCGTTTGCACACCTGACTGTTAGCACCTCACACCACGAGGCACCTCATGATCCGCGAAGAATTCCTGCGCTTGGCCGCTGACGGCTACAACCGCATTCCGTTGGCCTGCGAAACCCTGGCCGACTTCGACACCCCGCTGTCGATCTACCTGAAACTGGCCGACCAGCCCAACTCCTACCTGCTCGAATCGGTGCAGGGCGGCGAGAAATGGGGCCGTTACTCGATCATCGGCCTGCCGTGCCGCACCGTGCTGCGGGTTCACGACCATCACGTGAGCGTCACGGTTGACGGCGTCGAGACCGAAAGTCATGACGTCGAAGACCCGCTGGCCTTCGTCGAAACCTTCAAGGCCCGCTACAACGTGCCGACCATCGCCGGTCTGCCGCGTTTCAACGGTGGCCTGGTCGGTTACTTCGGTTACGACTGCGTGCGCTACGTGGAAAAGCGTCTGGGCAAATGCCCGAACCCCGATCCGCTGGGCGTGCCGGACATTCTGCTGATGGTCTCCGATGCGGTCGTCGTCTTCGACAACCTCGCTGGCAAGATGCACGCCATCGTCCTCGCCGATCCGGCGCAAGCCGATGCCTACGAGCAGGGCCAGGCACAACTGCAGCAACTGCTGGAAAAACTGCGCCAGCCGATCACCCCGCGCCGTGGCCTGGACTTCAGCAAACAGCAGGCGGCTGACCCGGTGTTCCGTTCCAGTTTCACCCAGGACGATTACGAAAAAGCCGTCGACACCATCAAGGAATACATCCTTGCCGGTGACTGCATGCAGGTCGTGCCGTCGCAGCGCATGTCGATCGACTTCAAGGCTGCGCCGATCGATCTGTATCGCGCCCTGCGTTGCTTCAACCCGACGCCGTACATGTACTTCTTCAACTTCGGCGACTTCCACGTCGTCGGCAGTTCGCCGGAAGTGCTGGTGCGGGTCGAAGACAACCTGATCACCGTGCGCCCGATTGCCGGTACCCGTCCGCGCGGCGCCACCGAAGAAGCGGATCTGGCGCTGGAAGAGGATCTGCTGTCGGACGACAAGGAGATTGCCGAGCACTTGATGCTGATCGACCTCGGGCGCAACGATACCGGGCGCGTCTCGGAAATCGGCTCGGTGAAACTCACCGAGAAAATGGTCATCGAGCGCTATTCCAACGTGATGCACATCGTCTCCAACGTCACTGGCCAGTTGAAGTCCGGGCTGACGGCGATGGACGCGCTGCGGGCGATTCTGCCGGCGGGCACTTTGTCCGGCGCGCCGAAGATCCGCGCGATGGAAATCATCGACGAACTGGAGCCGGTCAAGCGTGGCGTGTATGGCGGCGCGGTCGGTTACTTCGCCTGGAACGGCAACATGGACACCGCGATTGCGATCCGCA
Source organism: Pseudomonas sp. Eth.TT006 (assembly GCF_054456575.1). Classification (NCBI taxonomy): domain Bacteria; kingdom Pseudomonadati; phylum Pseudomonadota; class Gammaproteobacteria; order Pseudomonadales; family Pseudomonadaceae; genus Pseudomonas; species Pseudomonas sp. Eth.TT006. The sequence continues at coordinate 80,505 of NZ_JBTJEN010000018.1, forward strand.
CCGCAGTGATCAAGAACGGCGAACTGCACGTGCAGGCCGGTGGCGGCATCGTCGCCGACTCGGTGCCGGCGCTGGAATGGGAAGAAACCCTGAACAAGCGCCGCGCGATGTTCCGCGCCGTGGCCCTGGCCGAGCAGACCCCGGAAAGCTGAGTCGACACAATTCCCCCCGGGTGGGAGCGGGCTTGCTCGCGAATGCGGCCTGACATTCAACATTGACGTCGACGGATAAACCGCTTTCGCGAGCAAGCCCGCTCCCACATTGGATTGTGGTCTGGCAAAAAAAACGCGGCGCCCGTAAGGACGCCGCGTTTTTTTGTATCTGCGCAACTTCTGCAGGAGCTGGCGCAGCCTGCGATCTTTGCTTTCAGCCTCAGAAGTCCAGGCTGACCCCGACGTTCACCCCTTGCTGGGTAAAGTCATCATCCTTGCGCACGTTGTAGCTGGCGCGCAGGGCCAGGTCCTGAGTGAGCTTGTGGCTCACGCCAAGGTTCAGGCGATTGAGGTTGGTCTGCGGCTCGTAGCCTTCGAGGGTGAAACGGTTGCCCGGCAGGCTGTTGAGATTGATGGTCAGGTCTTGCCGCTCATCGTTGTACTCACGCTCGTGAGCGAACTCGCCGAACACTTCGGTCTGCGCGGTGATCTGGTATTTGCCCTGGATACCCACGCCCAGCCGCCGTGAGTTGCGCGACTGGTCATCGAAGGTCAGCGCTGTGGAGTCCGCGCCTTTTTCCGAGTAACCATCGACCTCGGTCTTGCCGAAATCGGCGCTGACGAATGGCGACAGGTGCCACGGGCTGCTGGCCTGCTGCGCGATGTCGTAGCCGAGACGGCCGCTGATCGCCAACACGTAGCCGTCGGTATCGCCTTTCTCCCCGCGCTCGTTGACCCCGAGCTGGAACTTGCGTTTGAGGCTGTCGTAGTCGAGTTTGCCAGCAGTCATCGCCAGATCACCCCACCAGCGATTCTGCTGGTACTGGGCGAACGCGGTACCCATGTAGGAATTGAGTTTGTATTCCGAGTCGGCTTCACCGGCTTCGAGTTTCTGGTTATAGAAACCTGCGGCCACACCGACACGCCAGGCTTCGTTGAGGCGATAGCTGCCGCCGATGTTCAGGTTGTAGCCATTGCCGTCGGCGCTGACTGCGCTGTGCTGACCGTCGAAGTCCTGGTGTTGTCCGCCACCGGCGACGATGGCGCGCCATTGGCCGACCGCCTGCCAGTTTTGCCAGTCCGCCAGCCATTGGTTGCGCAGCTCATCCTGATGCGCGCGCAACGAACCCTGGGCCATTTCCGGCAGCAGGGTCAGCTCCCAAGGCGCCGCCAGTAGCGAGTAGGCGTAATCGGCGATCAGGCGCTGACCGGTTTCGGTCGGGTGCACCGCGTCGTTATAGATCAGCTTGGTTGGGTCCGGGGTAGCGCTGTTGATGCCGTATCGGGCGTTTTCCGTGCAACTGTTGCCGCTGAAGCAGGTGGCGGTCAGATTCTGGTCCGTGGCGAGGCCGAACTGTGCCGGATTGGCGAAAGACTCTTTGAGCAACGCAGGAATGTTCAGCGGAATGATTTCGGCGTTGATGCCCTGCAACTGGCTGACCAGTTCAGTGTTGAAGCGTTCGCTGAGCTGCGAGGTGAATGACTGCAGCGGCGAACCGTTGATTGCCGGGGTCAGGCCGATGTCCGGCAACAGCCAGACCATGATGTATTTGGCGCCGGCGCCTTGCAGCGTGCGTGCACTGTCGGCCAGCCGATCGGCCGCCGCGCTGGCCTGATCGGGGCTGAGTATGCGGCCCTGAAGGAAGTCGTTACCGCCACCGGACAGGTAATACAGGGCATTCGGGTCGGCACGGAAGCCGTTCGACGGCAGGTAACCGCTGCGGGTGCGTTCACCGGTGGCGGACTGGGTGGTGATCGAATCGAGAATCTGGTCGGTACGGTACCCGCCCACCGCCCAGTTATTGCCATCGGCCAGACCTTCACCGGCACGCACGGCCGACGACGAGGAAGCGGTCTGATCCGGACTGAAGCCCAGTTTGCCACCGATGATCTGGGTGGCGTTGAGGTTGCGGTTTTCCCCGGTGCCATCCTTGTACAACGGGCCGGTGCGGTTGGTGTAGCGCTGAGTGGCGCCGGCCGGACCGCCGGTGTCCCTGAAGGTCCCGGCGTCGTTCAGGCTGTCGCCGAAAACAATGAAATTGGAGTAGGGCGCGGGTGCTGCGTAAGCCTGGGCGCATGCCATGGCGAGCAGGCATCCGGCGAGCGGTACAAACAACGTCTGTTTGATCATGTGCAAGTCCGTTTATTTATTGTTGTCGGTGAACGAAACGACAGTACCAAAAACTTCCGGCGTTTTGCCATCGGTCGTGAACCTTCGCAAAGTTTGATCCCCTGCCAGCCCCGCCATATTGCACGCTCTGCTCAGCTAAGTTACTGTGCCGAAACGTATGAACGAGACCTTCCCCGTGTTGATCGTCAGCAAACTTCTGGATCAAGTCATCAAGGCACACGCCCGTTGGCGTTGGCGCGCCTGAATCTTTTCTGCCGGCCCGGCCGGATCTGTATCGCTTTGCCTTCCTTGCCCGTTTGAAATGCCGCTGTGCCGACGCCCTCTGCGCGTCCGACATCGTGCAGCGCCCTGCGGGCAAGTCATCTGAAGGCTGTCTTCAAGTCAGAATTCAAGAGGTTCGAAACGCCATGTTGCTGATGATCGACAACTACGACTCCTTTACTTACAACGTTGTGCAATACCTCGGCGAGCTGGGTGCCGAGGTCAAGGTCGTGCGCAACGACGAGCTGACCATCGCCGAAATCGAAGCGCTCAACCCGGAGCGCATCGTGGTTTCCCCGGGCCCGTGCACGCCGAGCGAAGCCGGCATCTCCATCGACGCGATCAAACACTTCGCCGGCAAACTGCCGATCCTCGGCGTATGCCTGGGCCACCAGTCCATCGGTCAGGCCTTCGGCGGCGACGTGGTGCGCGCCCGTCAGGTGATGCACGGTAAGACTAGCCCGGTATTCCATGAGGACAAGGGCGTTTTCGCCGGTCTGAATCATCCGCTGACGGTCACCCGCTACCACTCGCTGATCGTCAAGCACGATACGTTGCCAGACTGCCTGGAGCTGACCGCGTGGACCCGACACGAAGACGGCAGCGTCGACGAAATCATGGGCCTGCGGCACAAAACCCTGAACATTGAGGGCGTACAGTTCCACCCCGAGTCGATCCTGACTGAGCAGGGTCATGAACTGTTTGCCAACTTCCTCAAACAAACCGGCGGCACGCGCTAAGGACTTCCCATGAACATCAAGACAGCCCTGAGCCGTATCGTCGATCACCTCGATCTCAGCACCGAAGAAATGCGCGACGTGATGCGCGAAATCATGACCGGCCAATGCACCGACGCGCAGATCGGCGCGTTCATGATGGCCATGCGCATGAAGAGCGAGAGCATCGACGAAATCGTCGGCGCGGTGTCGGTGATGCGCGAGCTGGCCGATCAGGTTGAACTCAAGACCCTCGATGGCGTGGTTGATGTAGTCGGCACCGGCGGTGACGGTGCGAACATCTTCAACGTGTCGACAGCTTCATCCTTTGTCGTCGCGGCAGCCGGTTGCACCGTGGCCAAGCACGGCAACCGCGCAGTCTCGGGCAAGAGCGGCAGCGCCGACTTGCTCGAAGCTGCCGGCATCTACCTGAACCTGACACCCGTGCAGGTGGCCCGTTGCATCGACAACGTCGGCATCGGTTTCATGTTTGCCCAGACCCATCACAAAGCCATGAAGTACGCCGCCGGCCCGCGTCGCGATCTCGGCCTGCGTACGCTGTTCAACATGCTCGGCCCGCTTACGAATCCGGCCGGTGTGAAACATCAGGTGGTGGGCGTGTTCACCCAGGCCCTGTGCCGGCCATTGGCCGAAGTCTTGCAACGTCTGGGCAGCAAGCACGTGCTGGTGGTGCATTCCAAGGACGGTCTCGACGAATTCAGTCTGGCCGCACCGACCTATGTCGCCGAGCTGAAAAACAACGAGATCAGCGAGTATTGGGTCGAGCCGGAAGATCTGGGCATGAAGAGCCAGAGCCTGCATGGCCTGTCGGTCGAAGGTCCGGAAGCGTCGCTGGCGCTGATCCGCGATGCACTGGGCAAGCGCAAAACCGAAAACGGCCAGAAAGCCGCGGAGATGATTGTGCTCAATGCCGGTGCAGCGCTGTACGCCGCCGACCTGGCCACAAGTTTGAAAGAAGGCGTGGCGCTTGCGCACGACGCCCTGCATACCGGTCTTGCTCGGGAAAAACTCGAGGAGTTGGGTGCCTTTACCGCGGTATTCAAAGTGGAGAATGAGGGATGAGTGTACCGACGGTTCTGGAAAACATTCTGGCGCGCAAGGTTCAGGAAGTCGCCGAGCGCAGTGCTCGCGTCAGCCTGAGCGAGCTGGAAAGTCTGGCCAAGGCGGCCGATGCACCCCGTGGTTTTGCCCATGCACTGCTGGCGCAGGCCAAGAAGAAGCAGCCAGCGGTGATTGCCGAGATCAAGAAGGCCTCGCCGAGCAAAGGCGTGATCCGCGAGCACTTCGTGCCTGCCGATATTGCCAAGAGCTATGAGAAGGGCGGGGCGACCTGCCTGTCGGTACTGACCGACGTCGATTACTTCCAGGGCGCCGATGCCTACCTGCAGCAGGCGCGTGCGGCGTGCAAATTGCCGGTGATCCGCAAGGACTTCATGATCGATCCGTACCAGATCGTCGAAGCCCGAGCACTAGGCGCCGACTGCGTGCTGTTGATCGTCTCCGCGCTGGACGACGTGAGAATGGCCGAGCTGGCTTCGGTCGCCAAAGGCGTCGGCCTCGATGTGCTCGTGGAAGTGCACGACGGCGATGAGCTGGAGCGTGCATTGAAGACGCTCGACACGCCGCTGATCGGGGTCAATAACCGCAATCTGCACACGTTCGACGTCAGCCTGGAAACCACCCTCGACCTGCTGCCGCGCATTCCGCGCGATCGTCTGGTGGTTACCGAGAGCGGTATCCTCAATCGTGCCGATGTCGAGCTGATGGAAATCAGTGATGTCTACGCGTTCCTGGTAGGCGAAGCGTTCATGCGCGCGGAAAATCCGGGGACTGAATTGCAGCGGCTGTTCTTCCCGGAGCGTGGTGGGGCTGTCAGTGGTTCGACCCTCGACTGATTGGCGTTAGACCGAGTCGACGCCATCGCGAGCAGGCTCACTCCTACACTTGGAATGCGTTCCCTGTAGGAGTGAGCCTGCTCGCGATGACTGCATAAGATTCACCCCAGACTGAACGTCCTACGGAAACCTTATGATCCCTGTCTCGCTGCCCATCGAAGCCGGCCTGCAAGCCGAACAGGACTTGCTGGCCTCGGTCTGCGCCGGTGACTCTGAATACGGCCTGTTGTTCTGGCAGCCCAGCGATCGCGCCTTGGTCATGCCCCGCCGCCTCAATCGCCTGCCCGCTTTCGATCACGCCTGCGAAGTTTCCGCTGCTGCCGGCTGGCCGGTCCTGCTGCGTGAAACCGGTGGCGAGCCGGTGCCGCAATCCGCTGCCACCATCAACATCGCGCTGGTCTACGCCCCACCCCGCAGCGAAGGCGATCTGAATCGTATCGAAACCGGCTACCGGCGCTTGTGTGACCCGATCTGCGAATTACTCGACGTGCTGGGCGGCACCTCGTCAGTGGGTGAAATCGATGGCGCGTTCTGCGACGGTCGTTTCAACGTCAATCTCGATGGCCGCAAGATGGTCGGCACGGCCCAGCGCTGGCGCCAGAGTCAGGGCGGTCAACGTCCGGTGGGCCTGGTGCACGGGGCGATGCTGGTGGATAACGAACGCGAGTCGATGGTCGCCGCGGTCAATCGCTTCAATCAAGCCTGCGAACTGGAGCAGCGGGTGCGGGCTGACAGCCACATCGCCTTGCACGAGAAGTTTGCCGCGCCCAATGCGCTAGCGCGCCTTGATGAATTGTTTCGTCTGATGCTGGCGCAAATCTACAGCGCCTGACGTTGCGCGCTTAGCGGGTACCGTAGACCACCATGGTCTTGCCTTTCACATTGACCAGGTTGCGCTCTTCCAGATCCTTGAGCACCCGACCGACCATCTCCCGCGAACAACCGACAATCCGCCCGATTTCCTGACGGGTCACCTTGATCTGCATGCCGTCCGGATGGGTCATCGCGTCGGGCTGCTTGCACAGCTCCAGCAGGCAGCGGGCCACGCGACCAGTGACATCGAAGAATGCAAGGTCGCCGACCTTGCGCGTGGTATTGCGCAGACGTTGTGCGATTTGTCCGCTGAGGACGTAAAGAATGTCTGGATCCTGCTGTGACAATTCGCGGAATTTCACGTAGCTGATTTCCGCGATTTCGCATTCGACCTTGGCCCGCACCCAGGCGCTGCGTTGCTGTTCCTGGCCAGCCTGTTCGAACAGGCCCAGCTCACCGAAGAAATCCCCGGCATTGAGGTAGGCGATGATCATTTCGCGACCGTCGTCATCCTCGATCAGGATGGTCACCGAACCTTTGATGATGAAGTACAGCGTGTCCGAGCGATCGCCCGCGCAGATGATGTTGCTTTTGGCCGCGTGACGGCGGCGCTGGCAATGCATCAGCAGCTTGTCGAGGTTCTTGATTTTGGGTGTAGGGGTAATAGCAACCATGGTTGTATCCCGAAAAGACTGCACGGTGATGTTTGATTTTTTATGAGGCGCGGAGGCGGTCGCTACACAGGCTGACAATTGACGCCAGCGAATTGGCGCCAGCTTACCAGACACTTCGTCGCAAATTCGAGAAATTACCTACGCATTAACGGCATCCATCCTAGGAACGCCGCGCGCTGCCGGAGCAAAGGCCTGTGCTAAGCTGGCGACCCTTTTTTCTACAGTGGAGTCTTGGCGATGAAGGCACGCATCCAATGGGCTGGCGAAGCCATGTTCCTCGGCGAATCCGGTAGCGGTCATGTCGTGGTCATGGACGGTCCGCCGGACGCCGGTGGTCGTAATCTGGGTGTTCGCCCGATGGAGATGCTCCTGCTCGGCGTTGGCGGTTGCAGCAACTTCGATGTGGTCAGCATTCTGAAGAAGTCGCGTCAGGCCGTTGAAAGCTGCGAAGCGTTCCTCGACGCCGAGCGTGCGACCGAGGATCCGAAGGTGTTTACCAAGATCCACATGCACTTCGTGGTCAAGGGCCGTGGCCTCAAAGAAGCTCAGGTCAAGCGTGCCATCGAACTGTCTGCCGAGAAGTATTGCTCGGCCTCGATCATGCTCGGCGCGGCCGGCGTGACGATCACCCACGATTATGAAATCGTCGAACTCGGTTGAACCGACATTCAACTATCATAAAAGCAGTGCAGACTCTGGCGATCCCTCGCTGACGTCTGCATAATGCGCCACTTTTTTCAGGGCAGTGATCGGTCGGCCGACGGGTCATCCGCCTGAACAGATAACCAAAATCGCCATCGCGAAGAGGTGTTAACCGTCCTACGCAGGTGCGTTGTTCGCATTTGACGGGCATGCTTGATCACGCGGCAGCGCCGCATACATAGAGAGTTTTTAACGGTGAAAAGCAAACTCAAGCTCCACGGGTTCAATAACCTGACAAAGACCTTGAGCTTCAACATCTATGACATCTGCTACGCGGAGACCCCGCAAGACCAGCAGGCTTACGTCGAGTACATCAATCAAGAGTACAACGCCGAACGCCTGACGCAGATCCTCACGGAAGTTGTCGAAATCATTGGTGCCAACATTCTGAACATCGCCAGTCAGAATTATGAGCCTCAGGGTGCCAGCGTCACGATTCTGATCTCGGAAGAGCCGGTGACCCCGACTGACAGCCAGATCGAAGAATCCCCGGGTCCATTGCCCGAAATCATCCTTGCCCACCTCGACAAGAGCCACATCACGGTACATACCTACCCGGAAATCCATCCGGACGACGGTATCGCGACGTTCCGTGTGGATATCGACGTGTCGACCTGTGGTGTCATTTCACCGCTTAAAGCGCTCAACTTCCTCATTCACCAGTTCGATTCGGACATCGTGACTGTGGATTATCGTGTGCGCGGCTTCACCCGTGACGTTGAAGGCAACAAGCACTTCATCGACCACGAGATCAACTCGATCCAGAACTACCTGTCCGAAGACACCCGCGACGCGTACCAGATGACCGACGTGAACGTGTACCAGGAAAACCTGTTCCACACCAAAATGCTGCTGAAGAACTTCGAACTGGATAATTACCTGTTCGGTGACGCCACCAGTAACCTGTCCTCCGAGCAACGTGCTCAGGTGACCGAGCGTGTGAAACACGAAATGCTGGAAATCTTCTACGCGCGCAACATGCCGGCGTAAGATTCCCAGGCACAAAAAAAGGCGACTACTTTGCGGTAGTCGCCTTTTTTATTGCCGAAATACAGAACACTTTAGGAGCGAGCCTGCTCGCGAACAGGCTCTACCAGACGACGCGAACGTCAGATCCTGTAGGTACTCTTGGTCATCACCTTCGCCAACAGACTCATCCCGAACTTCACCGGCGCCGGAAAACGGAAACCACCGGCATCCAGTGCACTCTCCGCATGATGTTCTTCATCGATGCGCATCTGCTCCAGAATCGCCCGGGACTTCTCGTCCTCGGCCGGCAATTGTTCCAGGTGCTCGTTCAAGTGTTTGCACACCTGATGCTCGGTGGCGGCGACAAAACCAAGGCTGACCTTGTCACTGATCAGACCGGCCACCGCGCCAATGCCGAACGACATGCCATAGAACAGCGGATTGAGCACGCTGGTGTGGCTGCCCAATTGGTGAATGCGCTGCTCGCACCACACCAGATGATCGATTTCTTCTTCGGCGGCGTGCTCCATGGCAGCACGCACCTGCGGCAACTTGGCCGTCAGCGCCTGCCCTTGATACAGCGCCTGGGCGCAGACTTCGCCGGTATGGTTGATGCGCATCAGACCGGCGACATGACGGGTGTCCTCGTCGCTCATCTGCACGTCCGGCTGCACGATCGCTGGCGACGGGCGGTAAGGCTGGCCGCTGAAGGGCAACAGGGTGCGCATCGCGGCATCGGCTTGCAGCAGAAGACGGTCAATCGGCGAGTAGTGACGTTGGGTAGTCATGCTGACCTCCGGGAAAAATCTCGGCGATCAGTTTAACCGAATCGGCCGGGGAAGGTTTGCGCTGGGTCATGTCGCGCTGGATCTGCTTGATCCGCTTGATGTGTCTTATGTAGGAGCTGCCGAAGGCTGCGATCTTTTGATCTTGCTTTGGTTGTCAAAAGCCAACGTCAAAAGATCGCAGCCTTCGGCAGCTCCTACAGGTAACAAAACGCAGAACTGGTCGGTGAATCTTAGCCCGGTGGCCAGTTCATCTGGCGCTGACCCAGTACGTGCATATGAATGTGATAGACGGTCTGCCCACCTTTTTCATTGCAGTTCATCACCACGCGGAAGCCTTCTTCGCAGCCCAGCTCCAGCGCCAGCCGCTGGGCGGTGAACAGAATATGCCCGGCCAGTGCCTTGTCATCTTCGGTCAGGTCGTTGAGGGTGCGCACCGGTTTCTTCGGGATCACCAGAAAATGCACGGGTGCCTGAGGGGCGATGTCGTGGAACGCCAGAACCTGGTCGTCCTCATAAATGATCCTGGCCGGAATCTCCCGGTTGATGATCTTGGTGAACAGAGTATCCACTGCTGTTTTCTCCGTTGTGGGGGCTGGCCTGAGTGTACTCATGGGAAATGCCTGCGCCCAGTGATTTGCCGTAGGACCATTCAGCGCGGGCAGTAAGCCTTGTTGAGCATGCCGACGATGGTGCGGTTGAGCCAGCGCGAACCGAGGCGCGGCAGGAAGGCCAGCCAGCGGTTGCGTCGGCCGGGAATGATGATTGCGCGGTTTTTCTCCAGCGCACGCACGGTGTACAGCGCAACTTCCTCCGGGCTCATCAACCAGTTGCTGTCCTTGAGTTTGTCGTCATTGAGCTGCGCGGTACGGAAAAAACCGGTACGGGTCGGACCGGGGCAAAGCACTGATACCTTGACCGCGCTCTGTTTCAGCTCAACCCGCAGCGCTTCGGAAAAGTGCAACACGTAAGCCTTGCTGGCGTAGTAGGTGCTCATCCATGGGCCGGGATTGAACGCTGCCATCGAGGCGACGTTGAGGATCTGCCCGCCGCCCTGCAGCGCCATGCTGTTGCCGATGGCGTGGCACAGGCGGGTAAGGGCGAGAATGTTGACTTCGATCAGATCCTGCTCGGTCATCCAGTCCTGGGCCAGGAACGGCCCGCAGGTGCCGATACCGGCGCAGTTGACCAGCAGATCGATCTGCCGGTCGCCTTCTTCGAGCTCCAGCAGGAACCCGGACAGGCGCAAGGGCTCGCCGAGGTCGCAGGCACGGAATAAAACCTCCACGCCAAAGCGCTGGGTCAGTTCGATCGCGATGCTTTCCAGCTGATCACGCTGTCGTGCCACCAGAATCAGGCTGCGGCCGCGCCGGGCCAGCGCTTCAGCCATCGCCAGGCCGATGCCGCTGGAGGCGCCAGTGATCAGAGCGTAACGGGTCATGCAATTCTCCATCGCAACAGCAGCGCGCCAGCGACGCGGGTGTCACGGCGGGGAGCGTTGTTCATTCTTTCGCAGAGTCTACAGGGGCCGGCGCCGCTTCGGCTGCATCGTCCACCGAATCCGCCGCGGGTGCGCTCTCGACTTCCACTTCATCAGTTGTCACCGAGCCGCTTTCATAGCTGCTCTCGAGACTGCTTTCATATTCCTGCTGGATCGCCGAGATGCCGCCCAGCATGCCGCCAATAAATATCAGGGCGAAGAACACGATCCACAACGAGCACAGTACTTTGACTGCGGTGCTGTTGGGTGGCGGCGGTGGGCCGTAGCGGTTGGCGCCGGTATTACCCGGCACGACCATGATCACCAGCGGGAAAAAGCTGCCCACGAAAGGCACCAGGTTCAGCAGCCACAGCCAGCCGGACCAGCCGATGTCGTGCAGGCGCTGCACGCTGAACAGAATGCTGACGATGATGAAGCCAATAAACAGGAAGAACGCAACAATCCCGCCGATGATCAGCCCGGTGGTCGAGTCGTCGCTGACCAAGCCGAGACCGATCAGGGCGAATATGCCAACGATCGGCAGGGACACCAGGCTCAACACCATCGTCCAGGCCAGGAACCGCAGACGTCCGATTCGGCCTTCGACGCTGAAAGGCTTGAGCACAGCGAACGCCGGCAGGTTTTCGCCAACGTTGGCGCGTGGTGGTGCGTAGGGGGAGGCGGGCTCGGCAGGCGCTGGCTGGTGCTCGTGCACGTCTGCCAGATTCAGTTCGATTGGTGTTTGCGCCTCAATCCGCGCGTCGATCCCGGTCTTGCTCAGCGCTTGCAGATAGGTCTGCGCATCACTGTGGGACAGGTCGCGCTTGAGGGCGACGGTGCTGCCGTTGAACAGGCGCTCGATGTCGGCGACATCGCTCTTGAACAACGCCGCCAGATTGAGCTTGGCAGTGGTGAGGTCGACACCGGGCTGTAGAGCGCCGTCGAAAACGATCTTGTAACGAGGTTCGCTCATGGCCGAGGCATCCTTGTCGCGAATTGATTGAAGTTCGAATTGTAAGGTCAGCCGATCGGCGACTGGCCAGGTTTTTCTCAGCGCGGCCAGCGTTTCGGCAACTGCGCTGCGCGGTCCTGCGCCTGACGGTATTCTGCGTCGAGCCGGGCAACCAACTGATCCACACTAGGCAGATCAGCAATTTGCCCTACGCCCTGTCCGGCGGACCACACGGTCTTCCAGGCCTTGGCTTCATCATTGATCGGTTTGAGCTTGTCACCGAAATTGACTTCGCCCTTGCCTTGCAGGGCGGCCATGTCGAAACCTGCGGCCTCCAGGCTTTGGCGCATGAAACTCGCCGGCACTCCGGAGACAGCCGGAGTATGAATGATGTCCGCCGCCTTGGCAGTCAGCAGCATCTGCTTGTAAGCGTCAGGCGCATGGCTTTCGCTGGTACCGATAAATCGCGTGCCGAAGTAGGCCAAATCCGCACCGAGCAGTTGCGCGGCAAGAATCTCATGGCCGTGGTTAAGACATCCGGCAAGCAGCAGGGTTTTATCGAAGAACTCACGGATCTCGGCGATCAGCGCAAACGGACTCCAGGTGCCCGCGTGGCCACCGGCGCCGGCCGCGACGGCAATCAAACCGTCGACCCCGGCCTCGGCTGCTTTCTCGGCGTGGCGGCGTGTGGTCACATCGTGGAACACCAGGCCGCCATAGCTGTGCACGGCGTCGACCAGCTCCTTCACTGCTCCTAGGCTGGTGATGACAATCGGCACCTTGTGCTCGACGCAGATATTCAAGTCTGCCTGCAAGCGCGGGTTGCTGTTGTGCACAATCAGATTCACTGCATACGGCGCAGGATTGTCCAGGGTCGCCAGCCCCGCTTCTATCTCCTCCAGCCAGGCCTTGAAGCCACTGCTTTCGCGCTGGTTCAAGGCCGGAAAGCTGCCGACCACACCGTTGCGGCAGCAGGCAAGCACCAACTGCGGGTTGGAAATCAGAAACATCGGCGCCGCGACGACGGGCAGACGCAGACGTTGTTCGAGCAGAGCGGGCAGCGACATTGAATATCCCCCGAAGTGTGTGGCCTGTAGAAGTTAGAACGGCTTGACGACGACCAGAATTACGATAGCCAGCAATACCAGAACCGGCACTTCATTGAACCAGCGATAAAAGACATGGCTGCGGGTGTTCTCGCCACGAGCGAAGCGTTTTACCTGCGCGCCGCACATGTGGTGATAGCCGATCAGCAATACCACCAGGGTCAGCTTGGCGTGAATCCAGCCGCCCATGCTGAAGATGCCCGGATTGAGGTAGATCAGCCAGCCACCGAAAATCAGCGTGGCGATCATCGCCGGACCCATGATGCCGCGATACAGCTTGCGCTCCATGATGCTGAAGCGTTCCTGGCTGATCGCGTCCGCACTTTGTGCGTGATAAACGAACAGTCGCGGCAGGTAGAACAGCCCGGCAAACCAGCACACGATGCTGACGATATGAAACGCTTTGATCCATAGATAGAGCATTTTTGGTTATTCCCAGGTTCACGGTAGCCGGGATAGTAGAGGCTTGAGCGTCCGCACGTCACCTTGACGGTTGTCGCAGGCGCGCGCGGCCCCTATTATCGACGGCTTTCCAGTGGGTTCGTTGAGGGCAGGTTTATGGTCAAGGTCGGTATCGTCGGCGGCACGGGTTACACCGGTGTCGAACTGCTGCGTCTGTTGGCACAGCATCCGCAGGCAGAAGTGGTGGTGATCACTTCCCGATCCGAGGCCGGTCTGGCCGTGGCTGACATGTACCCGAACCTGCGAGGCCACTACGACGGTCTGGCGTTCAGCGTGCCGGACATCAAGACCTTGGGTGCATGCGACGTGGTGTTCTTCGCCACGCCGCACGGCGTTGCCCATGCTCTGGCGGGTGAGCTGCTGGCGGCGGGGACCAAGGTTATCGACCTCTCGGCGGACTTCCGCCTGCAAGACGCTGAAGAGTGGGCCAAGTGGTACGGCCAGCCGCACGGTGCGCCAGAACTGTTGGACGAAGCGGTCTACGGTCTGCCGGAGGTCAATCGCGAGCAGATCAAGAAGGCGCGCCTGATCGCCGTTCCGGGTTGCTATCCAACCGCTACTCAGCTGGGTTTCCTGCCGTTGCTTGAGGCGGGTCTGGCTGATACTTCGCGTCTGATCGCTGACTGCAAGTCCGGTGTCAGCGGTGCAGGTCGCGGTGCCTCTGTAGGCTCGCTGTACTCCGAGACGTCGGAAAGCATGAAGGCTTACGCGGTGAAAGGTCATCGCCATCTGCCTGAAATTCGCCAGGGTCTGCGTCGCGCTGCCGGTAAAGACGTTGGCCTGACCTTCGTTCCGCACCTGACGCCGATGATCCGTGGCATTCACTCTACGCTCTACGCGACCGTGGTCGATCGCGCGGTGGATCTGCAGGCCCTGTTCGAAAAGCGTTATGCCAACGAGCCGTTCGTCGATGTGATGCCGGCCGGCAGCCATCCAGAGACCCGCAGCGTGCGCGGTGCCAACGTCTGCCGCATCGCCGTTCACCGTCCGCAGGATGGCGATCTGGTCGTGGTGCTGTCGGTGATCGACAACCTGGTCAAGGGGGCGTCGGGTCAGGCGGTGCAGAACATGAACATTCTGTTCGGGCTGGACGAGCGCTTCGGTTTGTCTCATGCCGGTATGCTGCCGTAAGGGCAGCGGCAAGCTCCAAGTGGTGAGCGGCAAGCTTGAAGCTCACAGCTTGAAGCTTGCCGCTGCTCCTCTAATAGTTGACCGATTTTCTAGGACAAGCGGATAATGCGCGTCATCACGCATTATGGCGGCGTAACGCCGGGAGATAGTCAGCATGAGCGTCGAATCCTTCACCCCCACGGCTTTGCAATTCACTCAAGGTGCTGCGCACAAGGTGAAGAGCCTGGTCGATGAAGAGGGGAATGATCGCTTGAAGCTGCGCGTATTCGTTACGGGCGGCGGTTGTTCAGGGTTTCAATACGGTTTCACCTTCGATGAAGATGTGGCCGAGGACGATACCATCGTCGAGCGCGAAGGCGTGAGCCTGGTGGTGGATCCGATGAGCTTCCAGTACCTGGCCGGTGCCGAAGTCGACTACCAGGAAGGTCTGGAAGGTTCGCGCTTCGTGATCAAGAACCCGAACGCGACCACGACCTGTGGTTGCGGCTCTTCGTTCTCGATCTGATCGCACCTCGCCGCAGACAACAAAACGCCGCAGAGCTTTCCGGTTCTGCGGCGTTTTTTTGTTGCCTGAATTTTGCTTATTTGGGATAGATCGCGCCGAGCACGCGCAGGCCTTTGGCACCGGTGACGCTCGGCCGGTTGGCGGCAATGCCTTCGAGGCAGCAGTGAGCCAGCCAGGCGAAGGCCATGGCCTCGACCCAGTCGGGATCGACGCCGTGGCTGGCGGTACTGGCAACAATTGTATTGGGTAGCAGGTCTGCCAGGCGCTTCATCAATGTCGCATTGTGCGCACCACCGCCACAGACCAGCATCTCTCGGGTATCGGCCTGAGCGCTTTGCAGCGACTCGACGATGGTCAGTGCCGTCAATTCCAGCAGCGTTGCCTGGACGTTTTGCGCAGCAAAGGCCGGCAACCTTGAGAGGTGCTGTTCCAGCCATGGCAGGTTGAACACTTCGCGGCCAGTACTTTTCGGGCCTTTGGTCACGAAGAACGGGTCGCTGAGCAGTGCTTTCAGCAAGGCCGGCTCGACAGCGCCGGTGGCTGCCCATTGGCCGTTGCGATCGTAGTTCTCGCCCCGTTGCTGGTGAATCCAGGCATCCATCAGCACATTCCCAGGTCCGCAGTCGAAACCGGCTACAGGCTTGGTCGACTCAATCAGACTGAGGTTGCTGAAACCGCCGACATTCAAGACCGCACGGTTACCGCTATGCTCTTCGAATAAAGCCTCGTGAAAGGCAGGCACCAGCGGGGCGCCTTGGCCGCCGGCGGCCACATCGCGGCTACGGAAATCGCTGACCACGGTGATGCCGGTCAGCTCAGTGAGCAGCGCAGGATTGCCAATCTGCACGGTGAAACCGCGAGCGGGCTCATGGCGAATGGTTTGTCCGTGGCTGCCGATGGCGCGAATGGCTTCCGGCTTGAGCTGCTGCTGGCCGAGCAGGGCATGGATACCCTGTGCGGCAAGTTCCACCCAGTGTTGCTGGGCAATTGCCGAGCGGGCGATTTCGTCGGGGCCGCTGGCGCACAAGCTCAGGAGCTCGGCGCGCAGGGTGTCTGGCATGGGGATGTAGTGTGTGGCGATCAACCTGATCGCCGAGGTTTGTTCGATCAGGGCGATGTCCAGTCCATCGAGGCTGGTTCCGGACATCACACCGATATAGAGGGCCATAGCTTAACGCTTGCTCGAAGCCAGCATGGTGGCCTTCTCTTGGTCCATGCGCGCCATCAGCGGCTGGCTCTGTGCAAGGAAGCGCGCGCGCTCGGACTTGGCGATCGGATCGGCCATTGGCAGCTTCTGGCCCAGTGGGTCGACGTGAACGCCGTTGACCTGGAACTCATAGTGCAAGTGCGGGCCGGTGGACAGACCGGTAGTACCGATATAACCGATCACCTGGCCCTGCTTGACGGTGCCACCTGTCTTCACGCCTTTGGCGAAGCCCTGCATGTGCCCGTAGAGCGTACGGTAGGTGTTGCCGTGTTGAATGATCACAGTGTTGCCGTAGCCGCCGCGGCGACCGGCCAGGAGCACTTTACCGTCGCCAGCCGCTTTGATCGGCGTGCCGCGCGGCGCTGCGTAATCGACGCCTTTGTGAGCGCGGATCTTGTTGAGGATCGGGTGTTTGCGGCCCATGGAGAACTTCGAGCTGATGCGGGCAAAGTCCACCGGAGTGCGGATGAACGCCTTGCGCATGCTGTTGCCATCGGCGGTGTAGTAGCTGCTGTTGCCTTGTTTGTTGGTGTAGCGAACGGCGGTGTAGGTCTTGCCGCGGTTGGTGAAGCGCGCAGACAGGATAGGGCCTGTGCCGACGGCTTTGCCGTTGACCACTTTCTGCTCGTAGATCACATCGAATTCGTCGCCCTGGCGAATGTCCTGAGCGAAGTCGACGTCGTAGCCGAAGACGCTGGCCATGTCCATGGTCAGGCTATGCGAGAGGCCGGCACGTGCAGCGGATTGTGACAGCGAGCTATTGATGACGCCGTGGACATAAGCGGTGCGAACGGTAGGTTTGGCGGTCACCCGGTTAAACGCATAACCCTTGTCATTCTTGGTCAGGGTGATGGTTTCGACGTCGCTGACCTTGCTGTGCAGGCTGGTCAGTTCGCCTTGCGGGTTGAGTTCGAATTCAAGTTTCTGGCCGTGCTTGAGCTGGCTGAACTGTTTGGCCTGTTTGTCGCTGGCCAGGACTTCATGCACGGCAGCGGAGGGCAGCCCGACTTTCTCGAACAATGTGGAGAGCGTATCGCCTTTGGCGACGAGGACTTCGCGGTGGCCCGGGGCTTTTGCTTTCTCGGCAACTGGAGCGGGCGCTGGCGCGGTTTCAGCGGTTTTCGTGGTGTCTTCGGTACTGTTTTCAATCTGGGCGAAGGGCGAGGCCACTGGCTCATTTGTGGCTTGGGCCGCGTCAGCAGCGTCTTGATCTTGTGTCAGTTGTTCAGCAGGGCTTTCCAGTTCAAGGCTCAGAGTTGTCTTTTTGGCTTCAACATCACTGGAAGGAAATACCAGGAGCGCCAGGCTGAGAAGGGCGGCGATTCCACTTGCGGCGAGCAGGTGGGTCTTCGGGTAAAGCGGTGGCGCTTTAGACGGTTCAGTGGTCATAAGTAATTTTGACTTTGAAAAAAGATGAATTGGAAAAGATGAATGACATGATGAAGATGAAATAACTGTATAAAATATAACCAAATCATCCCCGAAGCAAGTCTGCAGACGCCCTGCCTGTAGATTGGTGTCCGTGCGCCGGGCAAAACTTGTAATTGGTGCACGATCTTGTATGGTTGGTTCCCTTTGAATCTGAGCCTTGCGGGTCTGTTATGAAGTCGGTTGAAGAGCAGCTAGCGCTGATTAAACGTGGTGCGGAAGAACTATTGGTCGAGTCCGAGCTGATCGAGAAGCTCAAGCGCGGCCAGCCGCTGCGTATCAAGGCTGGTTTCGATCCAACCGCTCCGGATCTGCACCTGGGTCACACCGTGCTTATTAATAAGCTGCGCCAGTTCCAGGAGCTGGGGCATCAGGTGATCTTCCTTATTGGTGACTTCACCGGGATGATCGGTGATCCGAGCGGCAAGAGCGCTACTCGTCCTCCGCTGACGCGCGAGCAGGTCTTGGAAAATGCCGAGACTTACAAATCCCAAGTATTCAAGATTCTTGATCCGGCCAAAACCGAAGTTGCGTTCAACTCCACTTGGATGGATCAGATGGGGCCGGCTGATTTCATTCGTCTGACTTCGCAATACACCGTCGCCCGCATGCTCGAGCGCGATGACTTCGACAAGCGCTATACCACCAATCAGCCGATCGCGATCCATGAGTTCCTCTATCCACTCGTACAGGGCTACGACTCGGTCGCGCTGCGTGCGGATGTCGAGTTGGGTGGTACCGATCAGAAGTTTAACTTGCTGATGGGGCGTGAGCTGCAGCGTGGTTATGGTCAGGAGGCTCAATGCATTCTGACCATGCCTTTGCTCGAGGGGCTGGATGGCGTGAAGAAGATGTCCAAGTCGTTGGGCAACTACGTCGGTATCCAGGAAGCGCCAGGTGTGATGTATGGCAAGCTGGTTTCGATCCCGGATGCCTTGATGTGGCGTTACTTTGAGCTGCTCAGCTTCCGCTCGATGGACGAGATCAATGCTTTCCGTGTGGATGTAGAGGCGGGGGCTAACCCGCGCGACATCAAGATCAAGCTGGCGGAAGAAATCGTTGCGCGCTTCCATGGTGAGGAAGCAGCTGCCAATGCTCATCGTGCTGCGGGCAATCGTATGAAGGATGGTGAGCTGCCGGATGATCTGCCAGAGATCGAACTGGCTTCTGCTGAAGATATGCCAATTGCCGCGGTGCTTAATAAGGCAGGCCTGGTGAAGAACTCGGCAGCGGCGCGCGATCTGCTGGCTTCCGGTGGTGTGCGTGTTGATGGTGAGGTGGTAGATCGCTCCTTTATATATGTACTGGGCACGACTCACGTTTGCCAGGCGGGCAAAAAGGCATTTGCACGTATCACGTTGAAATCTGAGTAAATTTTGAAATAGGGGTTGACGGCGAA
Source organism: Pseudomonas sp. Eth.TT006 (assembly GCF_054456575.1). Classification (NCBI taxonomy): domain Bacteria; kingdom Pseudomonadati; phylum Pseudomonadota; class Gammaproteobacteria; order Pseudomonadales; family Pseudomonadaceae; genus Pseudomonas; species Pseudomonas sp. Eth.TT006. The sequence continues at coordinate 99,294 of NZ_JBTJEN010000018.1, forward strand.
TTCTAGAGGTCTATAATTCGCCCCACTTCCGGCGCAGTTGAAACGGAAAACTCCTTGAGATTCAATGAGTTGCGCAGTTTTCGACAGCGGCTTGCTTCAGTTCATCGAAGCGTG
>NZ_JBTJEN010000019.1:0-83059 GCF_054456575.1 Pseudomonas sp. Eth.TT006
TGATCCGGGATTGATGACTTGCCGCAGACCTTTTGTAGGAGTGAGCCTGCTCGCGATAGCGGTAAGTCAGACCACCAGGATGCTGGCTGGGCTGACGCCATCGCGAGCAGGCTCACTCCTACAGGGGATCTCCGCATGGATTGGAAATCGCAGGTTGCCGCAGGATCATTGTGGGAGCGGGCTTGCTCGCGAAAGCGGTGGGTCAGGCGCCATTGATGTTGAATGAGCCGACGCCTTCGCGGGCAAGCCCGCTCCCACAGGTTCAGGGCTGGCGAACCTATTCGGTAATCTTCGAAAAATTGCGATAGAACATGTCGCCCTCGCGGCTATCGGTCATCGAGTGCAGCTGGAAGCTGCGATTGAGCCTGGCGCCGCCGTCACGGGTCAGTGGGGCCCAGACGAGGTTGGCGCGGCGCATGGTCGACATGCTCATCATTTCGTCGAACGGGATCGACAGGTAGAGGCCCTTGTCGAAACTACCCTCCCCGTACTCGGCGCTGCCGGCAGTGGTGATGGTGGCCCAGGCGCCGAAGCGTACGCCGTTGAAGAACTCGCGGGAGATGTCCAGGGTGCCGCCCCAGTCGCCCGCCAGATAACGACCGACGCTGACCGCAGCCAAGGTGTCATACGGCAGGTCGGTGTAACCGGTGATATGCCCGGTCCAGACCGAGTAATCGCGCAGGCCGAAGCCTTGATCGAACTCACGCTGACGCACGTAGTTCAGATCCGCCCCCACCGACCAGCGTTCACCGGTCGGGCGGAACAGCACCTCGCCGCCGACACCGGCAAACATCGACTCCAGATACCCGCCGTAGACCATGCCATACAGGTCCTTGTCCAACTGCTCGGCATGGCTGACCTGGAACAACGGCATGGTCACTTCCGAGGTGGTCAGGTACTGACGCAAGTCGGTGCGCACCCGCGGCAGGCCGCTCGGTGCGTCGTAGCGGAACTTGTCGAAGTTGTTCACCAGATTGGTACTGAGCAGACCGTTCCACCAAGTGTTGCGGTTGAAACGGTATTCGGCGTCCGCATCAGCACTGAACTGATAGAGCAAGCCATCCGGGCCGCCGACGTTCTGCTTGAAGCCCAGACCGACGCCATAGTTGAAGTGCTGCGGCGCTTCGGTGTAGAGGGTTTTCTCGTTGTGCGGCATCGCCGGGTTGATTTCGGTGGTGCGGTGCAACGACTCCAGCGGCTCCTCGTTATTGATCACTTCGCGGAAGGTCTGGCGCGGCACGCTGGTCTCTTCCAGCGGCAGGTCGTAGCGCTTGTTGACCACGGTGAACCAGTTGATGTCGTCGTTCACACTGTTGTCGAGAATCCGGCTGGCGCGGCCTACCGCCTTCGACGAATGAAAGTAACGCTGCTGCTCGCCGTACACGATCAACTCGGAATCGCGCTGGCTGATGCGCTCGACCTTGTACCCGGCATTCTGCTGCAGACGCTGGGAGACGTCGGCCCAGTTGACCTGGTCCATCGGCGTGGTCGGCATCTTCGCCGGCATCGGTTCAGGCGTCGGATCGTAAGTCTTGGCCGGCGCCTTGCGGCTGACGAAATTGGTGTGAAAGGTCACGCCGAACATCGCCGTATTACCGCGCTCCCACGCCGCGCTGACGTCGACCGAATCAGCCACTTTGAACACCGCGCCGAAGTTGATCGGCGAGTCCTGCTTGATCACGTTGTCCTTCGGTTCGTGCTTGTAGTCGTTGCCTTCGTATTCGAGTTTCAGGCTGAGCCGATCCCACGGCGTCTGATAGCTCACGCCGCCGAAGAACGAAGGCCGGCCGCGAAAGTACGAACCGGCGTTGACGTCACCGGTACCTTCCAGCGCCGGGCGGGTCTTGAAGCGATCGTCCAGATAGCCCAACGGGTTGTCGAGGTCGCCACGATTGCCGAGATAACCCCAGGCAATCCCGGCGCTGAAATCGAAATTATCGAAGCGCTTGTTGGCGACGAAATATTCACTGGCGAACAGGCCGGTACCGCCGATGTCGCGGAAGCCCAAAGCGACATCGGGCAACCAGTGGCTTTCCTGCCACAGCCGGACTTTGGCGTCGACCGCCTTGTCCTTGTAGCTCTGGTTGCCGCTCATCGACTCCGGCCCGTACGGGCGGTTGGTGATGGCGGTGTAACGGAACGAACCTTCAAGCCAGTCCAGCGGCTGTAGCGACACGCTGTAGCGGCTGTAGGGCTCGGTGCGGTTGGCGTTGACGCTCAGCTCGCCGGCCGGGGCCATGCGCGCGGTCGGCGTCTGCAACAGGCCGGTGCCACCAAAATCGTTTTGAGTAATGCGCGGCTCGGCATGCACCAGGCCGCACGGCAATAACAACACAGCTGCAACACGTAACTTCAACGAACCACCTCAGCCAGCTGCGTGGCAATCAATTCGGCCAACTGCTGATTCAGTTCAGGAACAGGCGGATCCAGATCATCGTTTTTCACCGGCACCAGAATCTTGCTGCCGGCCACCGGAAAGTGCCCGCTCTCGCGATTCCAGTGGGCAATGCCCACCCGCTGCACCGCGCCATTGGGCTGGATCAGCCACAGGTAATCGGCTTCGGCATCGTCCAGCGGGGTACAGAATTCGAGGTATTCACGCGCTTCCAGCAATGGCTGATAAGGCACCTGGCAGGTGTCGGCGACCGCGCCCAGCACTTGCACTTCATCGACCCGTTTCGGGTAGATCAGGCGATCGCCATCGTCGAGACGAATGTTGCGCGCGAACCCGACCTCCACCGCAACCGGATCGAGATCCGCTACTTGGCGCCCGGTGACGGGCATCTGCTGCACCTGCTCGCTCAAACGCCGCGCCAGCGCCGCGCGACTCGGGCGATCGAACAACGCCGCCATCCGTTGCAGCACATCCAGATCGAACAGCACGCCCGCCTTGAGCCGCGCCTGCTCTTCCAGCAACGACTGACGCAGCAATACCCCCGCCAGCCAGTAACCTTCGGCATTCGGTACTGCCTCGCTGATCACGTCGAGCAAACGCCCGCCCGGCGGCAATTCCACCGGACCGGGATTGGCTACATCACCGCTGACCGTGACCGCCGCCTGACTGACGCCGCTGAGCAACAGCAGGCACGCCGAAAACATCCGCAGGCGCTTCATGGCAGATGCCTGTGATCAGGGGTCAGTTGCACGATGCGCACGCGCAGTTGCGGGGTCAGTTGTTGCTCGCTCTGCACAATGAAGCCGTCCGCCGGATCGACCCAATAATGGTTGGTCGCCCGCAGGCCGATGGCCGGGACGTCGATATGCTCGTCCACACGCAGCACGCTGTAGGCCTTGTCGAGAATGTCCAGGGTTTGCGTGGACCGGCGCGAAAAGCGGCTGTTGACCAGCAAACCGACTTGCTGGCCCTTGTACAGATCGATCCAGCGCTGACTGGTAAAGCCATCGGCGATGCGGTGCAGACCTTGTTTGAACGGTGCGCCGTCAGCCAGCTGCGTGCTGTCCAGATCGCCTTCCACACCAAGGCCGACGGTGCGCACGGCGAGGCCATTGCGCAGCAGCAACACCTGCTTGCCGGACGCGACCCAGAACTGCAGGTCTTCCCGCTCGCGCACCAGCGCCAGCACCCCGGAGCCGGACGGCGTGGTCAGTTTCAGTTGCGGGTACTTGACCTCGGCCACCTGGGCCGCCGTCACGTCCAGTTCATCCGGGCCGAGCACCGCCGATTTGAGGTTGCGCACCGAAGCGGTCATCAGCGGGTTGCAGCCACACAAGGTCAAGGCCGCCATCAGGCAGACGCCAATTTTCAAGGTTTTCACAGGCGGCCTTATTTGGCGTTGTTGTTACTGAATTCGCTCCAGTTCTTCGCAGCCGAAGCACCGGTGCCGACGATCGATGCCGATGGCACCAACTGGCTGATCAGACGATTCCAGCGCGTGACGTTGGCCGGGCCGACATACACCACGTCTTGCGGGCGGACCTCAAAGTGTGAAGCGAGGGCCATGGCCGTCGGCGATTCGGCTTCGAGCTGGTAGATCTTTGCCGGTTCGACATCGAGGTTCTCCACGCCGCGAATCACGTACACCGCGTTGCCGTTGGAGGTGGTCTGGCTCAGGCCACCGACCGAACCGAGTACATCCGACAGGTTCATGGTCGCGGTCTTGAAACTCAGCGCACGGGGCTGATTGACTTCGCCCATGACGTAGATGCGCTTGTTGTCGTTATACGGCAGGTACAGCTGGTCGCCGCCCTTGAGGTAGACCTGCTGCAGCTGCGAATCCTCCTGGTTGAGCGCGTCGAGATTGAGCGGATACACCCGGCCATTGCGGGTCAGCAGCAGGCCGGACAAGTCGGCATTGTTGGTGTCGATGCCGGCCGAGCCGAGGGCTTCGACCACGCTCAGCGGGTTGGTGGAAATCGGTTGCGGACCGGCCTTGGCCACGGCCCCCGAGACCACCACTTTCTGGCTGGCGAAACGCAGCACCGCGACATCCACTTGCGGCTCGGCGATGAAAGCGGACAGCCGAGTTTCGATGTCGGCACGCAGTTGCTGGATGGTTTTGCCGGCCGCCTGCACTTCCTTGATAAACGGGTAGTACAGCGTGCCATCGGAGCGCACCAGTCGGCCGTTGGCGTCGATCTGCTGTTGCGCGCCCGAGGGCGCGGTCAGCTCCGGGTGATCCCAGACCGTGATGTACAACACATCGTTGCTGCCGATGCGGTATTCGGCGGGCGTTGCCAACAGCTCGGCCGGTACGGTTTCACGCTTTTGCGTGGCACGCGTCATCGAAATCAGCTTGGGCGTGATCGGGATCAGCTCGACCCGACTGCTTTCACTGGCGCCCTGGCGCGTGATGTCGCTGGTGCTCAGGTATTGGCCCGGGGAAAACATGCAACCTTGCAAAGCGATACTTGCCAACAGCAAAAGAGAAAAACTACGAGTCATAATGGCACTACGCTATTCAAGGCAAATCTAAAAATAAAGTCACCCGACTTGCGTCGGGCGACCCTGTACTGCACTAACAAATGTTCCTGTTAGTTGTGCGTGCCGGTGGTGCCGGTAGTACCGGTGGTGCCTGTGGTACCGCCGTTGGCACTGCCGCCGCTGTTGGACGCCGCCACTGCACTGGCAACCATCGCAGTACTGGCAGCAGGCGCTGTAGAAGCCGCAACACTGCCAGATACATTGGTTACCGCCGTCAGCGGCGCTTCAGCGGCGGACGCCCAGTTGCTCAACATCGTCAACAGGGCTATCGTCATCACTTTTTTCATAACAACTCCTTTCTAACATTCGGCTTGTTAAAAACCGGCCTGAGTTAGCGGTGGTAGCGTTCAAGTCCGCAAAAAGCGCGAACAAGATCCGTCGTTCTTTCACAGCCCTACGCAACTGATAAAAGTCGAACGGCAGGTTTATATCTACGGACTTGCAAAAGGCATTTCCAGCGTATTTTCCCGACGATATCTAACAGCTGACCGAAACTAACATTCAGTATTAGAACGACATCATTGGAGATAACCGCGTGGATGGTTCGATTGCCAGCGCCAGGTATCGGTGACCATGTCCTGCAAGTCGCGCGTGGCTTTCCAGCCCAGTTCTTTTTCCGCTTTCGAAGCGTCGGCCCAACTCTCGGCAATATCACCGCTGCGACGCGGCACGATCCGGTACGGCACCGGGCGTCCGCTGGCCTGCTCGAAGGCATGCAGTACTTGCATCACGCTGTAACCATCGCCGGTGCCGAGGTTCCAGGTGTGAATGCCCGGGCGTCCGGCAATCGACTGCAACGCCTTGATATGACCATCGGCGAGGTCAACCACATGGATGTAATCGCGCACGCCGGTGCCATCGATCGTCGGGTAATCGTCGCCGAAGATCGACAGCTCGCGCAGGCTGCCGACCGCCACCTGGCTGATGTAAGGCAGCAGGTTGTTGGGAATACCGTTGGGGTCTTCGCCCATGTGCCCGCTGTGATGCGCGCCAATCGGGTTGAAGTAGCGCAGCAAGGCGATACTCCAGCGCGGCTCGGCCTGGCTCAGGTCACGCAGCACGTTCTCGACGATCAGCTTGGAGTGGCCGTAAGGGTTGGTCGGCGTGCCGGTGGGGAAATCCTCGCGGATCGGCATCTGCTCCGGCTCGCCATACACCGTGGCCGATGAGCTGAACACCAGGCGAAACACCCCGGCTGCGGCCATCGCCTGGCACAGTGTGATGCTGCCGCCGACGTTGTTCTCGTAGTACTCCAGCGGCTTGCGGACGCTTTCGCCGACCGCCTTGAGCCCGGCAAAATGCAGCACGGCGTCGATGTGATGCTCGCGGAAAATCCGGTCGAGCAACGCACGGTCGCAAACATCGCCGCGGACCATCTGCGCACTTTTACCGCAGATCGCTTCCACCGCGTGCAATGCCGCATCGCTGCTGTTGCAAAGATTATCCAGTACAACAACTTCATAACCTGCTTCAAGCAACGCAAGTGTGGTATGCGAGCCGATATAGCCGGCGCCACCGGTGACCAGAATCTTCATAGTGCGATCCGTCATTGAATAAGTGACAAGTAGCGTGTCAAGTCCCTTTTGTTGATTCTGTGGCGCACCACACAAACAAGGACGACAACAACTCAAAACAAAATCGGTTCAACCACTGGCAATAAATATCTTTGCAGGTCAAACTGTTTGTCCGGTACTTATTAGCACTTCAAGTACACTCATCACTATCAACAGATACCGACTAAAAATAACTAATAACGCTGTTGCCGACATCTCATAACATTGTCATGTTTTACCGCACTTGCCATTTGTCATTAACGACCTGACTCAGGTATTAAAGCAGTCATTCAATCTTTATTGAAACTTGCACAGCGGCGTAAGTGCGCGCACCCGTTGCCTGTGTTCCATGACTGTTCAGGATACTTTTATGATTCGTAAATGTTTGTTCCCCGCCGCCGGTTACGGCACGCGTTTCTTGCCGGCCACCAAAGCCATGCCGAAAGAAATGCTGCCGATCGTCAACAAGCCGTTGATCGAATACGCCGTCGAGGAAGCACGGGACGCCGGCCTGCAACACATGGCCATCGTCACCGGTCGGGGCAAGCGTGCGCTGGAAGACCACTTCGACATCAGCTACGAACTCGAACACCAGATTCGCGGGACCGAGAAAGAGAAATTCCTCGCCGGCACCCGCGAGCTGATCGACACCTGCACCTTCTCCTACACCCGGCAGGTGGAAATGAAGGGCCTCGGCCACGCGATTCTCAGCGGCCGGCCGCTGATCGGTGACGAACCGTTCGCCGTGGTACTGGCCGATGACCTGTGTCTGAACCTGGACGGTGACGGCGTGCTGGCGCAGATGATCCAGCTGTACAAGAAATTCCGCTGCTCGATCGTCGCCATCCAGGAAGTACCGGCCGACCAGACGCACAAGTACGGGGTGATCGCCGGCGAACTGATTTCCGACGGCATCTACCGGGTCAACCACATGGTGGAGAAACCGGCGCCACAGGACGCGCCATCGAACCTGGCGATCATCGGCCGCTACATCCTCACCCCGGACATTTTCGACCTGATCGCCGACACCCAGCCGGGCAAGGGTGGCGAGATCCAGATCACCGACGCGCTGATGAAACAGGCGCAGAACGGCTGCGTGCTGGCCTACAAGTTCAAAGGCCTGCGCTTCGACTGTGGCGACGCCGAGGGTTACTTGCAGGCGACCAATTTCTGCTACGACAACGTGTACCTCAAGGGTCGCTGAGGCGGCCCCCGCCCACTTAACGCTTCAGGAGACCGGCATGAACATCGCACAACATTCAGCGGACATTGAACGGGAGGTGGGCAACCTCGGGGCGGTGAGCTGGCTGTCACGCCATCAGCCGCTGCCCAGCGCCAACGAGTCTTGGCTGGGCAGCATTTTGCTGGTGGAGCGCATCGGCATGTTCCCCTCGTCCGGCGACATTCGCCGCACCCTGGCGGATCCCTATCCCCTGCTCGTCCACTTGAAACAGCGCTACGCCGGGCAGGCTCTGGAAATGGACGACCGGGACGGCCTGAAGGTGATCTTCAGCGACTGGCGCTTCCGCGTGCGGCTGTGCTGCAACGAACCGGCGATCATCATCAATGTCGAGACCCGTTGTGCGACACACTTGATGCCGCAGAAGCTCGCGGAACTGCTGAGCCAAGTAGAACAGTTCGAATAAACACTCCCCCTGTAGGAGCTGCGGAACGCTGCGATCTTTTGATTTTGTTTTTCAAGATCAAGATCAAAAGATCGCAGCGTTCCGCAGCTCCTACAGGAGAGTGCTGCCTGTGGCGCTCTGCGTCCGTGGGAACGATCATTCAGGGGTTGGTGGTGTCGCAACTGTCGGCGTTGATGCCACCGACAATCCAGCGATAGAAGTAATCGGCAATCACCTTGCCGCCCGTGGCCGGCTGTGGATGAATCTTGTCCGGGCCGATCATCGCCGCCGCATACCGCTTGATGTCCGGGCCAAACGCGCATTGCAGGTTGGCATAACCCAGACGCTGCTCACGCGCCCACGGCTGCAAGACTTGCGCATACGCCGACATCGGATAGGCACTGGAACGCGTGGTGTCCTGGCGCATGATCAGGTTGATACTCGCCGCCGGCTGGATCTCGCGGATCATCGCCACCAGCCCCTGAACGTTGTGCAGATACGCCTCGGGTTTGACGCCGAAGCCCTGATCATTGCCACCAAGCATGATCAGGTACACGTCGGCGGGGATCTTCGACACCGCCGCTTTCCACTGCACCTGCCATTGTGGATCCTGATGATAGAAGTCCGCCGAGGCCGCGCCCGAGGCCGCCAGTTTCGATACGCGTATGCCGTTCTGCTCGTTGCTCAGCCACAGGCCAAACAAGGTCGGTGCGCCCTTCAGCACTTCCAGTTTGAATGACCAGTCTGCCGCAGAAGAGAGACCTGCCAACGGCACCTCCTGAACGCCCGAGCCTTCGAGTTTCAGTGGCTTCCAGTCCTCCGAAGGCGTCCAGCGGTAGCGCAGTTCAGCGGATTCGCCGTTGCCCAGGTAAAGCAATTTCGCCTGAGTGACTTGAGTGTCGATGGCGGGCGTCGGGCTGGCATCGATTTCCAGCCAGGCGCCGGGGCGGCCGGTGACGGTGCGGCTGTCGGGGCTGGCCTGGCCGAGGCCGGAGACCTGCCAGTCACCACCAAAATATTTTTCGCTGCTGCGGGTGTATTTGAAATGCGTACCGCCCAGCGCTGCGCCATGGTTGAAGCCGACGTAACCGGGGCCGGCGAAACCGACCTCCCCGGCCACGCGCTGCACCAGTTTGTTCAGATAGAAATCCTGCCCGGCCGTGTAGCTGTCGCCGATCACCGAGACCGACAAGACCTTCCCGGCCTTGCCTTCGCGCCACTGCGCAAAGCGCTCGCGGGCATCGCCCACTTCAACCACCGACGCCGCCACCGGTTGCGCGTCATCCACTGTCAACATGGGTTATTTCCTTCAGTCCGTAATGGTCCTTGCCTGGGTCGGTCCGTACACCGCTCCCCCTGCAGGAGCTGCGGCACGCTGCGATCTTTTGCTTTTAACGATCAAAAGATCGCAGCCTCGTTTCACTCGACAGCTCCTACAGGGGATTTGTGCCCGCCACCGGAGCAACGCTCGCCGACGGTTTTTTCTGCGCCGCGCGCTCGCCGAGAAACAGCACCGAGGTGACATTGAACCGACTGAAGACCATCGCCAACACCACCGGCCCAAGCAAACCGAACAGCAAGCCACTGAGCACCAGAACACCCTCGTCCTTCACCCCCAACCGGCCCATGACAAACCGCGACGTGGCTGCGAACAGCACATGGAACAGAAAGATCGCGTAAGAGTAGCCGCCCAGCCAGGTCAGCCACTTCGAGCGCATGTCACTCGACAGCAAAGCAATGCAGGACACGCAACCCACGGTCAAGCCGATCAGACTGCGACGATCGACAATCAGCTCGCGATCAATCGCCGCGACATACAGCAAGGTCAACGCAATCAGCACAAACAGCAGCGGCCCGATGACCTTGAAGCGCTGCTTCAAGGCCTCGACATTTTCCTGGCCGATCATCCCCGCGACGAAAAACGGCAGCAGGTAAATCGCGCCATTGATGCCGAACGCATCGAGCTTGAACGGCGGCAGCAGAAACACCAGCGCGGCGAAGGCGAACAGGCCATACAGGCGGGTCATCGAGCGCAGCAGGCCGCGCCATTCCAGCAGGCCGACGAACATGAAAATGATGAACACCGCCTGCAGAAACCAGAAGTGGTTGACCGGCACCCAGAACGACAACAGCGCATCGATCACCCCGACGTCCTTGTTCACTCCCGGCGCCACCGCCTGCAGCACCGAGAACGGCACGCCGACGCAAAACAACGGCACGATCAGCCGCCGCACCTTGCCGCTGAAGAACGCAGCAAAGTCATTGCCGCGAATCTTGTAGATCGAATAGATATAGCCGGAAATAAAGGTGAACAGCGGCATGCGCACGTACACCATGGAATCGGCGATGACCCGGAACGGCGAGCCGATATCGATCTTCAGCCCCCCGCCCAGCGGGCCAATGACGTGATACAGCACCAGCAGCAGGCACGCCAGGCCGCGCAGGGTTTCGATCTCCAGGGACTTTTTCTTGCTCGACATACCGTACCCGCCTCAATTCAGAACTCGTGATTCGACCCGCACCGGTTTGTTCGCGCGCAACATCAGTCCGAGGCCGACAAACAGCACCGGCACCACCATGGAAAAGTGCCGTGCGAAGGAGCCGAAGTCCGGTTCGAACAAGCCCTGAACCAGCAGAAACGCCAGCGGAATCGCGATCAGTTCCTTGGGTTTGGTTTCGATCGGCGCGCCTTTGTAATCGGTGGAGGTGATGACTTTGAACAGCAGCAGCGCGGTCATGATCATCAGCGCGACAAAGATCACCTGCCCCGGACCCGACAGCAGAATCAGCTCCACCGGGAATGACAGCCGGAAGAAAATGATCATCGAGTCCAGCGCCTGCGAGACGAAATCGCTACCGCTGAGCCACGAGACAATCAGCGATTTCGAGCCCTCCTCACCCGCGGTGCGCAACTCGTTGTTGCTCGCGCGAATCGACGACACCGGAAAGCCCAGCGCGACCTGAATGGCCATGGCCACCGCCAGATAAAACAGAAACAGCATCAGAAAAAACGTGGTGCGCGACACGTACTTTTTCATCATGCAGACGCCGACCCAGGACAGCGAAAACAGAATCCAGTAAGGCCGGATCAGCACGCCGTAGATCACCGCCGAAAGGAAAAAGCCACCGCGATATTTGCGCGTCAGCGAACTGAACAAAATGCTCAACACCGCCACTGAGACGATGATTTCCTTGGTCAGGTTTTCCAGAAAAAACGAACGCACCACGCCCCACAGGCACAGGGTGCCGAAGATCGCCAGCGGCATGCGCCGGAACACCACCACCGGAATCGCGGTGAGGAAGAAATTGCAGAACATCCCGTAAGCCCAGGCGTTGGTCAGGTTGATCCCGGTGGGCCGCAGCAGGAACGCCGAACACTCGTAGGACGAGCGGTCCGGCGAGAACGGGTTCCAGAAATTGCAGTTGTCGGCGCGCGCATACGACGACCACAAGGTCATCGCATCCGGGCCTGGATCGCGGGGGATCAGCAACGGCATCGCCACCGACAGAAACAGCCCGGTGAACAGGATCAGGAACGACAGCGAGGAATCAAGTCGGCGTCCGCGAAACTCGATACACGGCAACTTCAACCCCATGCCAGCGCCCCTTTGGCACGGGTCGCGCGGGTCAATACGGCAATCACGGCGAGCTGCACGATGATCGCGAAGACGTTGCCCCATGCCGCGCCATAAATCGAATAGTGCTTGATCAGCACATAGCTGACCGGCACCGACACCAGCAGGCAAATCGCCGCGCTGGCGAACGACACGCGACTGTTTTTCGAAGCGATCAGACCGCCCCAGACAATGTCGCCGATCGCGCGCAGAGCGAAAGAGAAAATCAGCACACCAAGGATCGCGTTGTCCGGACGCGGCACGCTGCTGGCGACGTAATCAAGCACCACGTTGAAGAACAGATAGATCAGCACCGCCACCGCCGCCGACACCAGCAGCGAGCGCAGCACCCACTTGTTGACGAACAACTGCTTGACCGTGAACGCCTGTTGATCAGCCTGAAAACGCTTGGCCAGCACGGGAATGCCAACCACCGCCACTACCGCGTAGGACAGCGCCTGCAAGGTGTTCGCCGCCGACCACGCGTACACATATTTACCGAGGTTGGCGTAGGGTTCGAGGTCGGCAATCAGAAAGCGCTCGGCGTACTGACTCAAGGCGATCAGCCCGGTACCGAAATAGAACGGCAACCCTGCTTTCCACACGGTCGCGGTGGTCAACGTTTCGCTGATCCGACCCTTGTGCACATTCACCACGATCAGGTAACCCGCGACGATCACCAGGACGTTGGCCGCCACCCACAGCCACAACACGCTGGCGATGCGGGAGACCCAGTCGAGCATCATTGCGCCCACCGCCAGCAGCGCCCACAGACCGGTCTTGATGAAAAACAGCAGCGCACCCGCCGTGGCTTTCTGCGCGGAAAACACGAACGAGTTGATCTCGAACGACAGGTGTTCGGTGAGCAGCACCAGGGTCACGCAAAGGATCAGCGCGCTGCCCGCCTCGACCTGCTGGAACAACGAATAAACGCCCACCGTCAGCAGCGACAGCAGCAACCCCACCGCCAGGTACAGCAGCAGAACTTTATCGACCACCCGCCGCGAGCTGCCGCCCACGCTGATCAGCCGATTGATCTCGGAACTGAAACCAACGCTGTAGAACTTCGAAGCGATCAGCGAAGCCGCGACCACCACCCCATAAAAACCCAGCGCTTCGTAGCCCAGGTAATGAGTGATGGCCAACACCAGCAGAAACTTCGCGCCTAACGCTCCGCCGCGCAGCAGCAGGCGCAAGATCATTGCACGACGCCTTTGATGATCTCGTCCATGGCCACGGTTTTTGCCTCGATTTCGCGGCAGGTGTCGGTCAGGCGCTGGCCGAAACTGCTCAGTGCGTTCGGCGCGTAAACGGTGTCGATGATGGTGTCGACATTGATGTCGCCGCCATTGATCACCCAGTCTTCCACGCCCATGTCCTGATAGGCGCCAAAGCCTTTGCGCTCATAGCTGATGTGGTACGCCGGCACCCCGGACAGCAGCGATTCGATGGCGCCGTGCAGACGCACCGAGATCACCAGGTCCGGTTGATATTTGGCAATCGTCGCCTTCAGCGACAGCAGGTCTTCAGTGATGCCCAGCTCGCGATAGAACGCACCGTCATCGTTGCCGCGCACGGCGCTCTGCACCGCGCAGACCACTTTGCTTTTGTTCTTCAGGCGCTGCAGCAGCAACTTCAGGTTGGCGACGTAGGCGACTTTCTTGTCCTTGCTCCACTCCGGCGGCTTGCGCAGCACCACGCAAACGGTTGCTGGCGAGGCGGCGCAGCGGGTGAATTTGGGTTGCGCAAGGATCTTGCTCGCCAGCGACTGCACCGCCAGATCCGGCGCGCGGTAGACATTGGCGCAGGCATCGAACATCGCCGAGGAGCGGTTATCGCGAACGAATACCGCATCGGCGCTGGCGTAGTGCTCGACGATCTTGCGGCTCTCGCCATGGAACGGGCCGATGCTCTGCGGCAGGTACACCGACGGCACCTTGCTGAGGATCGCGGTTTCCAGTTGTTTGGCGTGGCCGAGTTTCAGCTTGATGTGTTCGAAGGCACTTTTCGAGCGCATGTAGCCGCCACCGACACCAACAATCAGGTCGGTTTTTTTCAGCAGGTCGGCGAGGCCGGCATACGACTGGTTGAGAAACACCGCCTGCTTGACCCGACCCAGGCCCTTGGCGGCCATCACCGGCGCGTCGAAACGCGGGTGCGGCAGGTAGGCGAAGGACTGCGGGTCGGAGGCCACGACGCTGATCGACGTATCCTCGCCAAAATTGCGCTGCACCAGGGCAATGGCCAGATCGACGAGCAGGCCGTCACCGGAGTTGGACGCACTGTAGCCATGCAAAATCGTTACGTTCATAAGCTGAGTTCTACTTAATAAGTGGGAGCGCAATACACGTCATAGGTCTGGCGGATCATCAGCGCGGCGCTGAAGCGTTCGCGGACGATGTTCCGGCCTTCGCTGCCGAGGTCGAGCAGGCGCGGCTTGTCGATGCGCGCCAGCACCTCGGCCAGCGCCTGATGGTCGCCGGTGGGAAACACGTAGCCGGACACTTCATGGGTGACCAGTTCGGGCAGCGACGTGCAGTTGCTGGCGATCACCGGCAAACCCATGGCCATGCCTTCCAGCGGGACCATGGCGAAACCTTCCCAGCGACTCGGCACGATCAGCGCGTCGGCCTGCTGATACAGCGCGTGCACCTCGGCGGGGGTGACCCACGGCAGGTACTCGACCGCATCCATCTGCGGGCACTCGACCTTGTCTTCGTTGACCGCACTGCCGACCACCGTCAGTTTCAGATCGCTGCGCTGCACCTTGGCGAAGGCCTTGAGCAACACGTCAAAGCCTTTCTGGTAGTCCAGGCGACCGACGAACAGCAGATGAATCGGCGCCGGACTGTCGACCTTCGGCGCCTCGTCCCGCTGATGGATGCCGTTGTAGATCAGCGTCATGCGCTTGCGCTGAATGCCGAAGCGCGCAGCCTTGTCCATCTCGTAGCGGCTGACGCAGATGATCACGTCGGTGACCCGCTGCAGCACCCGCTCGATCCATGCGTAGAGCTTCTGCTTGGTCGGCGAGCTTTCCATCAGGAACGAAAAGGCGTGCGGGCAGTAGACGATTTTCGGTCGACGCCACGGCTTGAGCAGCACGCAGACCACCCGCCCGATCACCCCGGAAAAGGTGCTGTGCAAATGCACCACATCGGGTTTTTCCTTGAGTATCAGCCGGGTCAATTGCCAGGCAAAGCGCAGCAACGAGGGCACATCGCGCCCGCTGCGCTCGAACGTGCGGATCTGCCGCTCATCGATACCGTGCAGCTCTTTTTTCTGGTCGAGCGGCACCAGATACACCAGCTCGTAGTTCGCGTCCTGACCGTCCGGGGACGCCGAGATGGTGCGGATCACCGTGGCGACCCCGCCTTTTATCGTTTCAGCCACGTGCAGTATTTTTTTCACATGCCACCCACTTTCATGCCTGTTGGAACGCCCCTGAAATTCAGGATTTGTCCGACGCGTATTCGTAGTTGTAATAGCCGTAGCTGCCATTGCCGTAGTAACTGGCGGCGCGCTTCTCGACACCGTTGAACACCGCGCCCTTGAGCTCGATGCCGTTCTGCGCGAAGCGGCGAATGGTGATTTCGATCTCTTTGGCCGGGTTCACCGCAAAACGCGTGACGATCAGGCTGATACCGGCTTCACGCCCGACAATCGCCGCGTCGGTCACCGCCAGCAGCGGCGGCGTATCGATGATCACCACGTCATAGCGCTCACTGAGCTCGGCCAGCAGGTCGCGGAAGTTGGCGTGCATCAACAGCTCGGAAGGATTGGGCGGCACCTGCCCGCGGCTGATGAAGTGCAGGTTGTCGATTTCCACCGTGTTGACCGCCTGCTCGATGCTGCAACGCTTGACCAGCAGGTCCGACAGACCATTGGCGACCGGCACGTTGAGCGTCTTGTGCAGATGGCCCTTGCGCATGTCGGCGTCGATCAGCAACACGCGCTGACCGCTTTGCGCCATGACCGCCGCGAGGTTCGACGAGACGAACGTCTTGCCGACCTGTGGGCTGGGGCCGGAGATCATGATCCGGTTGTTGGTCGAGTCCAGCGCGGCAAAATGCAAGCAAGTGCGCAGGCTACGGATCGACTCGATGGACAGGTCGGTGGGATTACGCAGCGCCAGCAGATAGGCCGGCGTCTCTGCGGTGTTTTTGGTGCGGCCCTTTTTCGTGTCCTCTTCACGCTGCAAGGCGCTGTAGGGAATCGAGGCGTACACCGGCAGCCCGAGCTGTTCGATGGCTTCCGGCCCTTCCAGGCCTTTGCTCAGGGACTTGCGCAGCAGCACCAGCGCCACACCGACGAACGCACCGAGGAAGGTGGCGATCAGCACGATCAGGGCTTTTTTCGGTTTCACCGGGCTGCTCAGGTCAACATCCGCCGGATCGATCAAACGCACGTTGCCCACCGCACCGGCGCGGACGATGTCCAGCTCCTGGGACTTGTTCAGCAACTGGGTGTAGATCTGCGAAGCCACTTCCACGTCGCGGGTCAGGTTGAGCAGCTCTTGCTGGGTCGCCGGCAAATCGCCGACCTTGCCTTCCAGCGTCTTCTGCTGCTGGGTCAATTCACCGATCTGCGACATCAGCGCGCGGTATGCCGGATGCTGCTTGGTGAATTTTCGGTCGAGTTCCGCCTGCTGCATTCTCAGCTCGGAAATCCGCGTTTCCAGCGCCACGGACTGACCCAGCACCGACTGGGTTTCCAGGGAAATGTTCACGGTCTTGCCGTGGGTCTGGTAGGCGTTGAGCGCGTCGCTGGCCTTGGCCAGATCACGCTTGACCTGCGGCAGCTGGCTTTGCAGGAACGCCAGGCTCTGCGCCGCTTCCGCCGAAGTGCGGCGCACGTTCTGTTCGACGTACAACGCAGCGATCTTGTTGAGGATCTTCACCGCCTCTGCGGCGTCGGCGCTGGCCAGTGCCAGACGGATAATCCCCGATTCCTTGCCCTGCTCGGAAATATCCAACGCATCCTGGTAACCCTGAATGGTCACGATGCGTGGGTTGCGCACCACTTCGAAGCGGGTGCCAGGATTGGCTTGCAGGCGCTCGATCTGGCCCTCGACTCCGTCCTGCGCGAAGGCTTCGCCGACGGCGCCCTCGGCCAGCAGATTGTCGTTGTCATCGAACAACTGAAAGTGTTGTTGTTCGCCCGCCACCAGAGTGAGCTTCTTGCCCAGCAATTCCTTGGGCAGATCGAGCCGGGTGAAGTCCAGACGCTCACCGCCCCAGGCGTAGCTGCTGAGACCAAAACGCGGCGGCGCCACGCTGAATTCGCTTTCGCCACGATAACGCCGGGCGAGGAAACCGCCGACCATCGGGAACGTGTTGGGGGTGACGTCGATGTCCAGGCGCAGGTCGTCGACGGTTTTGCCGATCACTGCGCGGGATTTGATGATGCCGATCTCAGTCACCGACGGCGACTGGCCGCCAAGCATGCTGTTGAGGTCGGAAAAGCCGAGCATGTCGTTCTTTTTCGGTTCGACCTGCACCAGCGCGTTCGCCAGATACACCGGGGTCGCCAATACCGCATAGGCTACGCCGGCGGCCATGAAGGCCCCGGTGAATGCACCGATCAGCCATTTCTGGTCGATCAAACTGCCAAATATGCCGAGAAGATCAATACTGTCTTGATCGTTATCACGCTTGGCGATTACTGACGGTAACTGCATAAGTCTTTCTTACCATTCACTGATCGGAAGAATGTTCATCAATGTGCGAGACGCTGCGCCCATGAGCTGACAGCATCTTTAATCAATGCATGGGCGTGAATAAAAGCGGCCTTGCCCTGGCGGTACGGGTCCGCTATTTCGCGTTCGCTTTGCCATTTGCCGAGCAGAAATACTTTACCTCTGGCATGCGAGGCGATTTTCAACACCTGATTCACATGTTGTTTTTCCATGACCAGAATCAGATCCGATTCATTGATGATATCGGCGGTCAATTGCCGGGCGGTGAAGCCCTCGGCGCTGTGCCCGTGGTCTTCGAGGACCTGACGCGCCGAGGCTTCCATGCCTTCACCGACCCGCGCCGCAAGGCCTGCGGAGGTTACCGAGATGGCTGAAGGGGTCAGCGCATGGCGCAGCAGAAGTTCGGCTGTCGGACTTCGGCAGATATTGCCCACGCACACGACAAGGATCTTTCTGAACAAGGTTTACTTTCCTGTGTAATATCAAACTGCCAACATCCAGTGTGATTCTTTATGAACCCACTAGATCATCCTGCACTCAGAAATAGATTCGCCCTGTTAGTACCAGTGTATTAAGTACCACAGCACTAAAAGTCGCCCAAACAGAATTACCGGACCAAAAATAACTGTGATTTTCAGGCTTGGTTTTCCTGACAAAAAATAACATTGATGCACTTAGTGCCCTTGTTAGTTTCGAAACAGTTATCTCGAGATATCTTTCGCCGTTGTCACTTCTCACCCGGAGAAACCGACATGAAATCAGCCCATCTCAAACACCTGAGCGCCATGACCCTGTTACTGCTGGCGGCAACCAGCCAGACCCAGGCCAATGAACTGTTCCCGGCTTTACCTGCCGATAAAACCATCGGGGTGCAGGTCAAGGTGCAGACCTTCTCCGCCGCTGACGCCGAGCGAGTCAAGGCCACCGGCTTCGGCTTCGTACGTTTTGGCGTATGGACCGACAGCCTGCCCAGCGCCGCCTACCAGAAGCAGATCAGCGCCGCTTTCGCCGTGGCCCGCAGCGCCGGGCTGCCGGTTTTGATGACCCTGCGCGCAACCAGACCGTTACCGGCCAATGACCTGCCGAACGCCGGGGTCGCATATGCCAATGCGCTGAACAGCCTGGCAACGACCTATGGCTCGCAACTGGTGGCGATCGAGTTGTGGAATGAGCCGGACCTCGGCACCTACTGGCCCACCGGCAACTTCGACACGACGTTCGTGCCGTTCATGAGCGCGGCGTGCAAAACACTGCAGGACAAACCGCCCAGCGTGCCGGTGATCGGTTTCGGCTTCGCCCGGCCACCTACCGCTGGCTCGGCCTCCACCGTGGCGCTTAATCGCATCGTCAGTGACTACCCGAACTGCCTCAAGGCGATCTCCTACCATCCCTACGGCATGAGCGGTACGCAGATCAGCACTGCCCAGACGTTCATCCAGCAGAATTTCCATCTGCCGGGGGTGATCAGCGAATGGGGCATCTCGGCGCTCGCCTCCAACGGCGGTCTGGAGGGGCAGGCCAGCAAGATCAGTGCGTTTGTCGCCGATATCAAAACCCGCAACGTTGCGCTGACATCGATCTATGAATGGAAAAACAGCGACACCGGCAGCAACGACCGCGAGAAGAACTTCGGCCTGCTGACCTCCGACGGGCAGACGAAACCGGCGGAAACCGCAGTCAAAACCCAACTCAGCCAGCAATAACCTCCTACCCTCTATTCAAGGGGCGCTGGCCGTCAGTTGCTTTGAACCTGCGGCCGATTTTGGCATCGTATTCATCGATACCGCGCCCCTCCCTTCAAACAGCCGCACTCAGGTTGTTGCCCCCGGGGAACCCGTGACGCCTGATGCCCTTGAGTGGCTGTCAGCGCTCGGGTAATGTCGTCAAACCCACAGGACAGAGCACACCCATGACTTCCAAGCTGGAACAACTCAAACAGTTCACCACCGTGGTTGCCGACACCGGCGACTTCGACGCGATCAACCGGGTCAAACCGGTTGATGCCACCACCAATCCTTCCCTGCTGCTCAAAGCGTCGGCGATTGCCGGTTACGCCGACCTGCTGAACCAGTGCGTCAGCGACTGCAAGGGCGATGTCGGCCTGGCCAGCGACCTTTTCGGCGTCGCCGTGGGTAAGGAAATCCTCAAAGTGATCCCGGGCCGCATCTCCACCGAAGTGGATGCACGCCTGTCGTTCGACCAGGATGCCGTGCTAAAGCGCGCGCACCGCCTGATCGAGCTGTACGACAAGGCCGGCATCAGCCGTGACCGCGTGCTGATCAAGATCGCTTCGACCTGGGAAGGCATCCGCGCTGCCGAGATTCTCGAGAAAGAAGGCATCCAGACCAACCTGACCCTGTTGTTCTCCTTCGCCCAGGCTGCCGCTTGCGCTGACGCCGGGGTGTTCCTGATCTCGCCGTTCGTGGGCCGCATCTACGACTGGTACAAAAAGGCCAACGGCAACGACTACACCGGCGCCGATGATCCGGGCGTACAGTCGGTGACCCGCATCTACAACTACTACAAAGCCAATGACTACAAGACCGTGGTCATGGGCGCCAGCTTCCGTAACCTGAACCAGATCGAGCAACTGGCCGGTTGCGACCGTCTGACCATCAGCCCGGACCTGATCGACAAACTGGCAGCCGACACCGGCAAACTGGAGCGCAAACTCGCCCCGGGCCAGGCTGGGGAAGCGCGTCTGAGCCTGAACGAAGCGCAGTTCCGCTGGTTGTCCAACGAAGACGCGATGGCCACCGAGAAACTGGCCGAGGGCATCCGTCAGTTTGCCCGTGACCAGGAAAAACTCGAAGCACTGCTGCAGGCCAAGCTGTGATCTGAATCGCAGGCATGCAAAAAGGGCGAACCCGGTTGGGTTCGCCCTTTTTATTTATGCAGTGCTGGAAAATGCATCGTCCGATGCTGACGCCTTCGCGGGCAAGCCCGCTCCCACAGGGGTTTGTGTGGAACAGAGACCTTCAGGTTCACTCGATCACTGTGGGAGCGGGCTTGCTCGCGAAGGGGCCGGAACAGGCTCCCTCACCCAACTGAGGATCAATGCCGTTCGAGGGCATTCACCAGGTCATGAAAGGCTTCACGATTGGAGTCGTTAAGGCCCATGAGAATCTTGTGCGCTTCCAGCACCTTGATCCGCACTACTTCTTCGGACTGGTCCTGATCCGGCAGGTCGTCCAGGCACTCGGGGCACGGCACCGGGTGATTGACGATGTTGAATACCTGCTCGAAGCCCATCGACTGCAACAGACGGGTGATGTCTTCGTGGGTGGTGACGACGGTCGGCAGCAGGCCGACCTTCTGCCGCGACAGGATCGACAGTTTGGCCAGCAGGCCCAGGGTGGTGCTGTCGATGCTACGGGTTTCGGTCAAATCGATCACGATCGCGTTGAAATTCAACGCGGTGAAGATTTTCTCAATAGTCGCATCCAACGCCGAACACAGGGTCAGGCGAACTTCACCGACGAACTTCAGGACGAAGGTGCCGTCCTGCTCGGCGAACTGGATTCTACCGGTACTCATTGAAGGTTCCTGCTCAACACCAACAGGGCGATATCATCCGGCATCTCCCCTAGCGTGGCCAATCCAAACACTTGCCGCAGGCCATCCAGGCTGCCGCCCGCTGACTTCACCCGCTGGGGCAAAGCAGCTTCTTTTTCTTTGAGCGTCGGTTCTGGCAAAAGGTCCAGAATGCCGTCGGACATCAGCGTCAGGCTGAACGTCGGAGGCAGCTCAAGTACGTGATCTTCGTAGGTTGCCTCGTTGAAAAGCCCCACCGGCAAACCACGGCCTTCGAGGTAACGCACACTGTCAGGCGTGTACAACACAGGCAACGGCAGATGGCCGCCGATGCTATAGGTCAACAAACCGGTCTCCTCGTCGATGACTCCACCGACCATTGTGACGTGTTTGCCCAGCTTACAACTGATCAGCCCCCGGTTGATATGACCAAGGACTTCCGAAGGCTTGAATTCCGGCAAGGTGCCGTTGCGCTTGGATTCGAACAGCAAGCGCGTGGTCATGAACTTCAGCAGCACGGTGACGAACGCCGAAGAAGCGCCATGGCCCGATACATCCGCGAGATAGAACGCCACCCGGCGCTCGTCGACACGGAAATAGTCGACAAAATCACCCGACAGGTACAACGACGGAATGATCTGGTGGGCAAACTGGAACTCGTCCACACGCCACGGGCTTTCCGGCAGCATGTTCATCTGCACCTGGCGACCGGCGTTCTGGTCTTCCTGGAGCAGGTTCAGGCTGGCTTCGAGCTCGCGGTTGGCCTTCTCCAGCTTCTCGCGGTAGCGCTGGTTTTCCAGCAGCAGGCGCGCACGATCCAGTGCACGGCGCACGGAGTGCTCGAGCACGGCGAGGTCTTCGAGAGGCTTGATCAGGTAATCCGCCGCGCCCAGGCGCAGCGCCTCGACCGCGTCGTTCATCACGCCGGCACCCGAAACCACGATCATAGGTGTTTGCGGTGAGCGCTCGGTGACCTGGCGGATAAGTTCGAGACCGCCCATCTGCGGCATGCGCAGATCGCAGATGACCAAGTCGGGCTTGTCTTGCTCGAATACCTGAAGACCTTGCTGACCGTTACTGGCCTGCAGGACGCTGAAACCACTGTCTTCCAAATAGGCCGCGAGGCTCGCGCGCACTACTTCGTCATCATCGATTATCAGCAGCGTGGCACTGGTTTTTGGCATGTGGGCAAACGGCGCCAGAATTAGGTTGGCGTAGCAGGCGGGGCATCGGCCCGGCTCAGACTACTGGATTCGCTTTCTAGCCTCTCTGTTGCACCGCTTTCGAGCATCGGCCCGGAACGCGACTGCACCAGAGGTGCCCTTCTAAGGCGCAGACGGTACTCCCATCCGCGGGGCGTTTCAAGCATGCGCCGATGGTCGCTTGACGACTTTACTTGTCAAATCACCGAGAGTTATAAGAACAGCTCAAACCGTAACCCAATGGAAGGTCAAAGCCATGAGTCAAACCGGTCGGGACTACAGCGAAAAGCGCGATTTCATCCGGATGCGGGTCGATGCCGATGTCGTGTTGATTCATGAAGGAGACCAGGTGTCGGGGGTATGTATCGACCTTTCCAGCAGCGGCATGCAGGTCCAGGCGCCGCAGCCCTTCGCGGTCGGCGACCATTTGAGCGTACGCATCGACTCCGAGCATGCGGCGCTCAGCGGCCTCGAAGCCGAGACTGAAGTGGTCTGGGTCAGATCACAGGATGACGGCAGCCAGAAACTCGGCCTCACCATTCTGAAGATGAAATAGCTACATACAAAAAAGGCGCCCCTGAGGTCGCCTTTCTTTTTACCGGTCGAGATTAAAAATCGTCTTCGACTTGACCATCCTTGACCTTGAACTCGCGGTTCTGCAGATAGGCATTGCGGATGAAGGTGTACTTGTCGCCGCTGATCAGCTTCTCGCTCGACAACAGGCTGGCGCGGGTGTCGACGATGTTCAGGCCGAACACCGAGTTACGCACTGGCACGTCATTGATGTAGCGGTACGGGCCGGTGTAGCTGTCGACGTATTTCGACGGCGCATCACGCAGGGTGCTTGGGCCAAGCAATGGCAGCATCACGTACGGGCCGCTGCTGACGCCCCAATAGGCGAGGGTCTGGCCGAAGTCTTCGTCACTGCGAGTCAGGCCCATTTTGGTGCCGACGTCTAAGAAGCCCAGCAGGCCGAAGGTGGTGTTGAAAATAATGCGCGCGGTGTCGACACCGGCGGCGTGCGGCTTGGCCTGCAGGATGTTGTTCGCCAGGTTGGTCACGTCACCGACGTTGCGGAACATGTTGTGGATGCCGTCTTCGACGAATTGCGGCGTCACGTACTCATAACCCTGGGCCAGCGGCTTGAGCGCGTAGGTGTCGACGAAGTCGTTGAACTGGAAGATCGGGCGGTTGACGCTTTCCCAAGGGTCTTCTTCCGTTGCGGCGTTGGCGGCGAACGGAACCAGCAAGACGCTGGCACATACACATAGCTGAGCGAGAGGGTTGCTCCAGCGCATAGAAAGGCTCCTTGGATGTTTACTGGCGCGGGCACCGTCGGCCCAGGCGTTAAGACCGCTAGTATAAGCGCAAAAGCCATTTTGGGCAGTCCACCCGTGAAGAGTGCTGCACGACGTTTCCTCGGCGCCCTTCACACGCCTGTCATCCAACTGTCACCCGCGTCCCCTAGCCTCAAGCCTATTTCAGGGACGTAGCCATGACCCACGCCGAAGCCTTGCCTGTCGCCGCCCCCGGCCTGACCGCCGTGCTGTTCGGACTCAGTGGTTGCCTGGTGGATTTCGGTGCTCATGCCCATCGCCACGCCAGCGTCCTGCCCGAACACGCCGATGCCACCCCCGGCGCCCTCGACAGTCTGCTCAGTCTGCAGCGCCAGCAGACTCCCTGTGCCTGGGTCGATGAATTACCCCCTGCCCTCGCCCAACCGCTGTCCGCCGCGCTGCCGGGGTGGATCAAGCCGACGCAATATTTCCCGACTATCCATCCATGGCCGGCGCCGAATGCCTGCTGGCAAGCGCTGATGGAACTGGACGTCAGCCGTTTGGACGGTTGCGTATTGGTTAGCGGCGAGCCGCGACTACTGCAATCGGGTCTCAACGCCGGGCTGTGGACCATTGGCCTGGCGTCCTGCGGTTCGCTGTGCGGGATGTCGCCGGCCGAGTGGCAGGCTCTGAGCCAAAAGGAGCGCGAACAGCGCCGCGCCAAGGCCACCCTGCAGTTGTATGCGCTGGGCGTGCACTCGGTGATCGATCATCTGGGCGAACTCGACACCTGCCTCGCCGACATCAACCTGCGCCGCCTCAAAGGCGAAAAGCCCTGACCGGGATCATGCAGGTTGCGGCAGAGTGGATTAATCTAAAGGTCAGTCACCGACCTTTGGCGCGCGGCTGCGGTCAATGCCAGTGCCTATCGATAAAAGGAATCCACCATGCCCGCCCAAGAACTGCAAAAACAACTCGACACCCTGCGCGAGCAACTGGAGCACAATCCGCCGCTGTCCGAAGCCGAGCGTGACGATCTGCATGCACTGATGGCGCAGATTGAAAGCGAAATCCAACTGGAGGCCGCCACGCAGGACGCCAGCATCGCCGACGGGGTGAACCTGGCGGTCGAACGCTTCGAAGTCGAACACCCGGCCATTGCCGGCACCCTGCGCAATATCGTCAATGCGCTGGGCAGCATGGGTATCTGACCCGCCCTCCTCCAAATGCAAAAAGCCCTGCCAGTGATGGCAGGGCTTTTTCATGTCCACGATTTGCAAACGCGATCCCTTGTAGGAGTGAGCCTGCTCGCGATGGCGGTGCTTCAGTCAACATCCATGTTGAATGTCAATCCGCGATCGCGAGCAGGCTCACTCCTACAGTGGGTATTTACTGGCGGACCAGACGCTGGTTCGGCAGTTGCACCGCTTCAGTGCTGCGATACGGGTTGATGTCCAGCCCGCCACGCCGCACATAACGCGCAAACACCGTCAGCTTCTCCGGTTTCAGCAGGCGCTGCAGATCCAGGAAAATCCGCTCCACGCACTGTTCGTGGAAGTCCGAGTGCTGGCGGAAGCTGACGATGTATTCGAGCAGGCTCGCGTGGTCCAGCGCCGCCCCGCGATATTCCACCACCACGCTGCCCCAGTCCGGCTGACTGGTCACCGGGCAGTTGGACTTGAGCAGATGGCTGTGCACGCTCTCTTCGACAATCTTCGAATCATCACAACGCAGCAGTTCCGGGCGCGGATGCTCATAGTTGCTGACACTGATATCCAGATCGTCGATGCATACGCCCGGCAGCGCCACGACGCCTTCGGCTTCAACCTCTTGCAGGCTGCGAACGCGCACGCCCACTGGCTTGCCGGCTGCGGCGGACAGATCCTTGACCAGCGTCGCTTCCAGGCTGGCGATGTCGGCAAACGGCGTCTGATTCAGCGAGTTCAGGTACAGCTTAAACGACTTCGACTCGATGATGTTCGGCGAATCGGCCGGAATGCTGAATTCACCGATCGCCACCACCGGTTTGCCCGACGGCAGCAGCCACGACAGCTCGAAGCAGTTCCAGAAATCCACACCCTTGTACGGCAGGGTATCGGCGGTCAGGCCCAGTTCGGCCCATTTCGCAGTGCGCGGGATCGGGAACAACAGGGACGGCGTGTACGTGGCGATATATTCGCTGGACTTGCCCAGCGGCGAATGTTCGGCTGCGGGATGCATGGCGGAAACCTGACTGAAGAATCAGCGGATTCTATCAGCCTTTGCGCGCGCCTTTGAGTGCTTACTGACTGACCGTCAGTTTGCCGACCATGCCGGCCTGGTAATGCCCGGGAATATTGCAGGCAAATTCCAGACTGGTGGCCTTGCTGAAGGTCCATGTCAGCTCGGCGCTCTTGCCCGGCTCGACCAGCACGCTGTTCGGGTCGTCGTGCTGCATGCCATGGCCCATAGCCGCGTGATCCATTCCCGCCATGTCGTGGGACATTTCCTTCATGCCGGTAGGCGTGAGCATGCCGCTTTGCTGCATCTGCAACATTTCCTGCTGGTGTCTGGCATGCATCGCCGCGTCACCAAGGTTGAATTCATGCAGCAACTGGCCTTTATTCACCAGCACAAAGCGAATGGTCTCACCGGCCTTGACCTGAATCGTCTTAGGATCGAAAGACATGTCGTTCAGCACCACTTCGATGCTGCGGCTGGCCCTGGCCGCCGCTGCCGGCTGACCGAAGTCGTAAGTCGTCGCGGGGCCGGCCCAGACAGGTAAACTCAGCGCCAGCAAGCAGACAGCGACGGCCAGAGGGTTGCGTAAAAACATCGTCATACTCCAACAAAAATAAGGTTCAGCCTGTGGGAAACTCTAGCCCGCCTGCGCTGGCAGCGACCTGACAGGCAGATTACAACTTTGTCAGCTTGACGCCTGTCGCCCGCCCTCACGGTATAAAGCTTGCGTTTCTCAACCCTGGATCATCCCGAGTCGCCCATGAAACTGCTGATCGTCGAAGACCAACCGAAAACCGGCCACTACCTGCGCCAGGGCCTGACCGAGGCCGGGTTCAACACCGAACTGGTGGCCGACGGCGACAGCGGCCAGCAATCGGCGTTGAGTGGTGATTATGCGCTGCTGATCCTCGACGTAATGTTGCCCGGGCGCAGTGGCTGGCAGATCCTGCACGCGGTGCGCAGCGCCGGCCTCGACACCCCGGTACTGTTTCTCACCGCCAAGGACGCTGTGGAGGATCGGGTGCACGGCCTCGAACTCGGCGCCGACGACTATCTGGTGAAACCGTTCGCCTTCTCCGAACTGCTGGCCCGGGTGCGCAGCCTGCTGCGCCGGGGCAGCGCGCTGCCGCAGGAAACCAGTCTGCAACTGGCGGATTTGCGTCTGGACCTGATTCGCCGCCGGGTTGAACGCGGCGGCCAGCGCATCGACCTGACCGCCAAGGAATTCGCCCTGCTGGAAATGCTCCTGCGCCGCCAGGGTGAAGTGCTGCCGAAATCACTGATAGCCTCGCAGGTGTGGGACATGAACTTCGACAGCGACACCAACGTGATCGAAGTGGCGATCCGCCGCTTGCGCCTGAAGATCGACGACGAGTTCCCCAACAAACTGATCCATACCGTGCGCGGCATGGGTTACGTGCTTGAAGAGCGGTCGGTCTGATGCGTCGTCTGTCGCTGAGTTCGCGTCTGGCCTTGTTGTTCGCCGCCTGCACCGCCGTGGTCTCATTGCTTGCCGGGGTGCTGTTCAGCCGCGCCAGCGAAGCGCACTTCATCGAACTCGACCAGCAATTGCTCGACGGCAAGCTGATCGGTTTGCGCCGCGCCTTGCAGGATGTTCAGGCCAGCGAAAGTGCAGCGCGGCTGGCCGATGAGCTGAGCCGGCAGGCCGATCTTTCGCTGCGCATCAGCGGTGCCGACGGTCAGCGCTGGTATGACAGCTCAATCAAAGTGCCAGCGGACTTGCCGCAACAGCCCGGCCTGTCCACCGTCAGTCATGACGGCACCGACTACCGCGTGCTCAACGCCCCGCTCTACCCCGGCAAAACCGACTCGCCGCAACTCACGCTGCTGCTCGACATCACCCACCACCAGCACTTTCTGCAGCGCATGCAGCATCTGATCTGGCTGACCGTCGGCCTCTCGGCGCTGGCCACCGCGCTGTTCGGTGCCTGGGCCGCGCGCAGTGGCTTGCGCCCGTTGCGGCGCATGAGCGCGGTCGCCCGTGGGATTTCCGCTCATTCGCTCAACGCCCGACTGCCGGAAGCGCAAATGCCGCCTGAGCTTGCGGAAATGGCCCACAGCTTCAACGCCATGCTCGGACGCCTCGACGACTCGTTTCAACGGCTGTCGGCGTTCTCGGCCGACATCGCCCATGAACTGCGCACGCCGCTGTCGAACCTGCTGACCCACACCCAGGTCACCCTCACCCGGCCACGTCCGCTTGAAGACTATCGCGAGGCCCTGCACAGCAACCTCGAAGAGCTGCAATGGATGGCGCAACTGGTCAACGACATGCTGTACCTGGCCAAGGCCGACCATGGTTTGTTGATACCCAGACGTGAAGCGTTGGAGCTGGCGGATGAGGCGGACGTGTTGCTGGAGTTTTTCGCACCGCTGGCGGAAGACGCCGGGGTGACCCTGATCCGTGAAGGCCAGGCGCGCATCGAGGGCGACCGCGGCATGCTGCGGCGGGCCTTGTCGAATCTGCTGGATAACGCGTTGCGCTTCACCCCGGCTGAGGGCTGCGTGCGGTTGTCCATCGTCGATCAGCCGCAGGCTGTGCAGGTCTCGGTTGAGAACAGTGGTGAGGGGATTTCAGCCGAGCTGTTGCCGAGGCTGTTCGATCGCTTTTATCGGGCGGATCCGGCGCGGCAGGAAGGTAGCAGTGAGCATGCGGGGTTGGGGTTGGCGATCACGCAATCGATCGTCCGCGCCCATGGTGGGCAGATTCATTGCGAATCGCAGCGGGGCTGGACGCGGTTTGTGATTGAGTTGCCCAAGGGAATTGAAGGCCAGTAGTACCGGCCTCTTCGCGAGCAAGCCCGCTCCCACAGGTATTGAGTTGAGCCAGGTTTGTGTGAACGACACAAAACCCTGTGGGAGCGGGCTTGCCCGCGATGGCGATTTCAGAGCTTACGAATATCTCAGAGCGTGAGCCGGCTCGATCTTCGCCGCCCGCAACGCCGGATACACCGTCGCCAGGAAGCTCAGGATAAAGCCCGCCGAACAGATCAACAGCACATCCCCGCCCTGCAATTCCGAAGGCAGGTTACTGACGAAATACACGTCGGAGCTGAAGATGTGTTGCCCGGTGACCCGCTCGACCCAGCCGACCATTTCGCTGACGTTCAGCGCGGCAATCACGCCGAGGACGCCACCAATAATCGTCCCGACAATCCCGATCACCGTGCCCTGCACCATGAAGATCGCCATGATCTGCCGTGGCGTGGCGCCGATGGTCCGCAGAATCGCGATGTCCGCGCCTTTGTCGTTCACCACCATGATCAGCGTGGCGATGATGTTGAACGCCGCCACCGCGACGATCATCAGCAACAGCAGGCCGATCATGGTTTTTTCCATTTTCATCGCGCTGAACAGGCTGCCCTGGGTGTGGGTCCAATCGTCCGCCTTGAACCCGGCGCCCAAACCGGCGGCGATGTCCGAAGAGACTTTCGGCGCGGCGTACAGGTCCTTCACCGCCAGACGCACGCTTTGCACCTGATTCGGCTGCCAGTGCTGCATGGTGGCGGCGTCGGCGACGTGGATCAGGCCCATGGAACCGTCCAGTTCGGCACCGACCTTGAACACACCGACCACGTTCAGGCGCTGCATGCGCGGGGTGATGCCGCCCGGCGCAGTGCTGACTTCCGGCACGATCAGGGTGATCTTGTCGCCGACGTTGAGGCGGAAGCGGCGCGCGGTGATTTCACCGATCACCACGCCGAACTCGCCCGGTTTCAGGTCATCGAGACGGCCCTGCACGATGTGCTGGGCGACGATCGACACCTTGCCTTCCTGCGCCGGGTCGACGCCGCTGATCTGGATCGGCTGCATCAAGCCCTTGTAGGAGAGCATGCCTTCCATCTCGGTGAACGGCACGGCGGCGGTCACTTCAGGGTTCTTCAGCGCAGCGGCGGCCACCGGTTGCCAGTCATCGATCGGCTTGACGCCAACGATGGTCGCGTGCGGCACCATGCCGAGGATGCGCGAGCTCATCTCGCGCTGGAAGCCGTTCATCACCGACAGCACCACGATCATCGCCAGTACGCCGAGGGCGAGGCCGATCATCGAGGTCATCGAGATAAACGAAACAAAGCGATTGCGGCGCTTGGCGCGGGTATAGCGCGTGCCGATAAAGATCGATAACGGTCTGAACATTCGCTGGGGCACCGTATAAGAATAAAAGACCCGATGCCTTTACAGACACCGGGTTTCGGGCGGTCAGATAGGGGTCAGGCAGCCTTCCTGCAGCTGCAGTACGCGGTCCATCTGGCGGGCCAGGTTCATGTCGTGAGTCACCACCAGAAACGCCGTGCGCATCGAGGTGCTGAGTTCCAGCATCAGATCCTGAATGCCTTCGGCGGTGTGCGAATCGAGGTTGCCGGTCGGCTCGTCGAGCATCACCAGGCCGGGATTGTTCACCAGCGCCCGGGCGATGGCGACGCGCTGACGTTCACCACCGGACAACTCGGCCGGTTTGTGCTCCAGACGATGCCCGAGGCCGACGCGTTCGAGCAACGCCGTAGCACGCTGACGCGCTTCGGGGATCGCAGTCTTGCCGATCAGCAGCGGCATGCAGACGTTTTCCAGCGCGGTGAATTCCGGCAACAAGTGGTGGAACTGGTAAACGAAGCCGAGGGCACGGTTACGCAGCAGGCCACGCTTCTTCTCGCTCAGGGCCGACAGCTCTTCGCCATCAAGCCAGACACTGCCCTCGGTCGGCGTGTCGAGACCGCCCAGCAGGTTGAGCAAGGTACTTTTGCCCGAACCGGATTTGCCGACGATGGCCACGCGCTCGCCCGGGCGCAACTCCAGTTGCAGACCGGCCAGCACTTGCACCGACTCCGGGCCTTCCTCGTAGGATTTGCCCAGGTTGCGGCAGCTCAAGATTGCTTTATCACTCATGCCCGACTCACTCATAACGTAGCGCCTCCGCCGGCTGGGTGCGCGCGGCACGCCAGGCGGGATACAGGGTGGCGAGGAAACTCAGAACCAACGCCGCCGCGCAGACCATGACCACGTCCTGGCTCTGCACCTGCGACGGAAGATAATCAATGAAATACACGTCAGCATTAAGGAATTTGTGGCCGATCAGGCCTTCCAGCGCGGAAATCGCGGCGCTGACATTGAGCGCGGCGAAAATCCCGACCACGGCGCCAATGGCGGTGCCAACCACGCCGATCACCGTGCCTTGCACCATGAACGTACGCATGATCGTCCCCGGCGTGGCGCCGAGGGTGCGCAGAATGGCGATATCGCCCTTCTTGTCGTTGACCACCATCACCAGCGTGGAAATGATGTTGAATGCGGCCACCGCGACGATCAGCAGCAACAGCAGGCCGATCATGGCTTTCTCCATGCGGATCGCCTGATACAGATTGCCGTGGGTGCGGGTCCAGTCGCGAGCGTAGTAATGGTCTTCGCCAAGCTGCTGGGCGATGGTCCAGGCCACGCGCGGCGCCTGGAACAGATCATCGAACTTCATCCGGATGCCCTGCACCTGATCGGGTTTCCAGCGGTGCATCTTCGCCAGATCCTGCAGGTTGGTGACACCCAGATAGCCGTCCAGCTCACCGGCACCGACGTGGAAAATGCCGACCACGGTGAAGCGCTTCATGCGCGGGAACATCCCGGCCGGGGTCACGCTGACTTCCGGCGCGACGAAGGTGACCTTGTCACCGAGGCCCACGCCAAGCTTGGTCGCGGCCTTGTCGCCGATGACGATGCCGAAGCTGCCCGGCGTCAGGTCGTCGAGTTTGCCCTGCTTCATGAAGTTGTCGATGATCGACACATTGCGCTCGAGCGCAGGGTCGATGGCGTTGAGCAACACCTTGGACACCTGACCGTTGTTGGTCAGCAAACCCTGCATCTGGGTGAACGGCGCAACCGCCGTCACCTCCGGGTTGCGTTTGACCTTGGCGGCCAGGCTTTGCCAATCGTTGATCGGTTCGCCGGATTCAATAGTCGCGTGAGGCACCATGCCGAGCACGCGGGTGCGCATCTCATGATCGAAGCCGTTCATCACTGAGAGCACCACGATCATCACGATCACGCCGAGGGCGAGCCCGATCATCGAAGTCAGGGAAATGAATGACACAAAATGATTGCGACGTTTTGCACGGGTATAACGCGTGCCGATAAATACGAAGAGAGGTCTGAACATGTCGGGGCTTGTTCGGAGGGAAAAGGAACGTCCTTGTGGCGGGGGTCGATAACCAGCTTTACACTCAGACCACCGCCGCTACCATGGGTTCGCCATGTCGACATTAGATGAAGAAGATCGCCGCGAATACTACCGTATCGAGGACATGATCGCACTGGAAATTCGGCCCCTGTCCGCTCCCGAAGCCGCAGGCCAGGAAGTGTTGCAGGACGCTTCCCCATTGTTCAATCTGCTCAGCGAATTGCACCTGAGCGAATTCGAGTCGCAGCACCTGCTGCGCCAGATCAGCGAGCGCGACCGCGCCATTGCCGCGTTCCTCAAATCGCAGAACAAGCGCATCGACCTGCTCAGCCAGGTGGTCGCCCTGACCGTGCTCGGCCACATCGGCGAGCCGCAACCGGTGATCATCTCCGAAGGCGGGATCGACTTTCAGCACCCGACCCCGATTGCCAGCGGCGCGCACCTGTCGGTCAAACTGGTGCTGATGCCCCAGGCGCTCGGCCTGCTGCTGCGCGCCCGCGTCACCCATTGCGACCGCAAGGGCGACGGCTACGACGTCGGCACCGAGTTCGAACACTTGACCGACGCCCAGCGCCAGTTGCTCGCCCGTTATATCTTGCAGAAGCAGGCCCAGGAACGACGCCTGGCCCGCGAACAGAACGAATCCGGCATTTAATTCAAGTAAGGAAGCACCGTGACCCTCATCTACGGCCACCGCGGCGCCAAGGGCGAAGCACCGGAAAACACCCTGACCAGCTTTCAGGAATGTCTCAAGCACGGCGTGCGCCGTTGCGAACTGGATCTGCACCTGTCCAAGGACGGCGAGCTGATGGTGATCCACGACCCGACCCTCAAGCGCACCACCGAGCGGCGCGGCAAGGTGGTCGAGCACACCGCTGCCGAACTGGTGACCTACGACGCGCGCAAGGGCGGCCCGGGCTGGATCAAGCCGTGCCCGATTCCGACGCTGGAAGAGTTGTTCGAGAAATGTGATTTCGAGCACTGGCAACTGGAAGTCAAAAGTGCCTCACGCACCCGCGCGGCGACCACCGTGCTGGCGATTCGCGAAATGGCTCAGCGCCATGGTTTGCTGGACAAGATCACCATCACGTCGAGTTCGCGGGAAGTGCTGAAGGCAGCGCTGGATCTGGTGCCGGACGTGTCACGGGGACTGGTAGCCGAATACGCCTGGCTCGACCCGTTGAAGGTGGCGGCCAGCTATGGCTGTGAGATTCTCGCGTTGAACTGGACGCTGTGTACGCCGGAACGCCTGCAGAAGGCGCAGCGTCAGGGGCTGCATGTGTCGGTGTGGACCGTCAACGAGCCTGCGCTGATGCGCAGACTCGCCGACTTCGGCGTTGACAGCCTGATTACAGACTTTCCCGGTTTGGCCACTGCCACCCTTGAGAATTGCTGAAATCGGTCTCCCCGGCCGGCTCAGGCCACCGGCCGGAGCCCGTCAAAAAAGCCGGTTGAGGCCGTCGTACGCCGCTACCCGATAGGCTTCGGCCATGGTCGGGTAGTTGAACGTGGTGTTGACGAAGTACTTCAGGGTGTTCAGTTCACCCGGCTGGTTCATGATCGCCTGACCGATGTGCACGATCTCCGACGCCTGATAACCGAAGCAGTGAACGCCCAGCACTTCCAGGGTTTCACGGTGGAACAGGATCTTCAGCATGCCTTGCGGCTCGCCGGCGATCTGCGCACGCGCCATGCTCTTGAAGAACGCCTTGCCCACTTCGTACGGCACCTTGGCCTGGGTCAGTTCCTGCTCGTTCTTGCCGATCGAGCTGATCTCCGGAATGGTATAGATGCCGGTTGGCACGTCATTGACGAAGCGCCAGCTACCGTTATCGACAATGCTGCCGGCCGCCGAACGACCCTGGTCATGGGCGGCACTGGCCAGGCTCGGCCAGCCGATCACGTCACCGGCGCCGTAGATGTTCGGCACGCAGGTGCGATAGGCCTCGTCGACTTCGATCTGGCCACGGCTGTTGACCTTGACCCCGATGTTTTCCAGACCCAACTGGTCGGTGTTCCCGGTCCGGCCGTTGCACCAGAGCAAGGCGTCGGCCTTGATCTTCTTGCCGGATTTCAGGTGCAGGATCACGCCGTTGTCGACGCCTTCAACGCGATCGTAATCCTCGTTGTGGCGCACGGTGATGTTGTTGTTGCTGAAGTGGTAGCTCAACGCCTGGGAAATTTCCGAGTCGAGGAAACTCAGCAACTGCCCGCGGTTGTCCACCAGCTCGACCAGCACCCCCAGACCGCTGAAGATCGAAGCGTATTCGCAACCGATCACGCCAGCGCCGTAAACGATCAGTTTGCGCGGGGTGTGGCCGAGGCTGAGGATGGTGTCGCTATCGTAGATGCGCGGGTGATTGAAATCGATGTCCGCCGGGCGATACGGGCGCGAACCGGTGGCGATGATGATGTGCTTGGCCACCAGCTTCTCGACCACACCGTTGGCGCAGACCACTTCGATGGTCTGTTCGTCGGCGAAGCTGCCGGTGCCGATGAACACGTCGACGCGGTTACGGGCGTAGTAGCCGGTACGCGAAGCGACTTGTTTGGAAATGACTTTCTCGGCGCTTTTCAACACGTCCGGGAAGGAGAACCAGCGCGGCTCGCCGATCGCCCGGAACATCGGGTTGGTGTTGAACTGCATGATCTGCCGCACCGAGTGACGCAAGGCCTTGGACGGGATGGTACCCAGGTGGGTGCAGTTACCGCCGACCTGGCGACGGCTGTCGACCATCGCCACCTTGCGCCCTGCCTTGGCGGCGTTCATTGCCGCACCTTCTCCCGCCGGGCCGGAACCCAATACCACCACGTCGTAGTTGTAGACAGCCATGCGTACTCCTCAGAACAGGCCGCGATGCCAGCAGCACCGGCGGCTAAATCACGCCGAATCGCGGCGCGAAGGAACAATTGGGGGCCAGTAAAAAACCCGGACACAGTCTATAGAAGCGTCAACGCCGCGCACATTAACCCTTGGTCGCGTCGTAGGCTACTTTTGCCTGCACTACAACGCCAGCTTTCGTACTGTTTTCAGTCAACTTTTGCGCCATGCAGGCGCTCGAAAGCCGAACTGGTGCGGATGACGAAACCTGTATCGGCACGAATCACGAAGAATGCACCAATCTGATGTTTTTCGGCATAGTCCCAGGCCCTTTCAGGACCGAGAATCAGCAACAGCGTCGATAGTCCATCGGCCATCAACGCTGAAGGATGAATCACCGTGACTGACGCCAGGTTGTGTAGGACCGGCGCGCCGCTTCGCGCATCGAAGGTGTGGGAATAGCGCCGACCGTCCTGCAGGAAATAATTGCGATAATCACCCGATGTGGAAACACCGAAACCTTCGACATCAATGACGCGCTCGGCCACCTGCTGATCGTCGCGCGGCTCCTCCAGTGCGATGCGCCAGGCCGAGCCATCGGGCTTCGTGCCCTTGGCCTTGAGTTCGCCCGTGGCTTCGGCGAGGTAATCGTGGATGGCCATGGCTTCAAGCCGCGCGGCGATGGTGTCGACGGCGTAACCGGCAGCGATGCTGTTGAAGTCGACTTCGACCGCCGCGTCTTTGCACAAGCGGTCGCCATCGATATGCAAGTGGCGGTAGCCGACCCGCTGTCGGGCTTCGGCCAGCGCGGCCGGGTTGGGGACTTTCTCTTCCCGGCCCTGTGGGCCGAAGCCCCACAGGTTCATCAGCGGCTCGACGGTCAGGTCGTAGGAGCCTTCGCTTTGCGCTGACAGTTGTTCGCCGACGCGGACCAGTTCAAGCACGGCGGCCGGCATGCTCTGACAGCTGTTCGCGGGCGAGGCATTGAAGCGTTCGATGTCGGAGTCGCTGCGATAAGTCGACATCTGCCGGTCGATGTCGTTGAGGATCTTTTCCACCTCGAACCGGACCTGCGCAGCTTCCGGAAGGCCGGCGTGGCGCACGTACTTGATCGAATAGGTGCTGCCCATGGTCGGGCCGCCGAAGCTTTCCAGGGAGTCGCCGTTTCCGCAGCCGGACAAGGCGCTCACCAGCAGCACAAGGCCAATCAGCCACCTTTTAGACAAATCCCCTACTCCCCACAACGAATCATCCGACACCGCAAAGGCTGAGCATTATGCGCCAGACCTGTAGGAGCTGCGGAACGCTGCGATCTTTTTATGCTGGTCTTTAAACCAGGATCAAAAGATCGCAGCGTTCCGCAGCTCCTACAGGGGTTTTCATTCGTTTGATAGCGCCATGCTGGCCTTGGTAATGGCTATATCGTTTAAGCCGCGCCCAACCAGCAGTTGCCTAACGATCTTTATACACATATGGTTACAAAACTGTTCACGGGTACTGCCTGAGTTGCCGCGTGACGGCGAGGACGTGTCTAGATCAGGGATTTCCAATAAGACAGCCAACAGAGAGTACAAACCAATGTCCTCCACCACGGGCAAAGGCAAAGCGATTTTTCGCGTTGTCAGCGGCAATTTTCTCGAGATGTTCGACTTTATGGTCTATGGCTTCTATGCCACGGCCATCGCCAAAACCTTTTTCCCGGCCGACAGCGCCTTCGCTTCCCTGATGCTTTCCCTGGCGACCTTCGGTGCCGGCTTCCTGATGCGTCCGCTGGGGGCGATTTTCCTCGGTGCCTACATTGACCGACATGGTCGTCGCCAAGGGCTGATCATTACCCTGGCGCTGATGGCCGCCGGTACGATCCTGATCGCCTGCGTGCCCGGCTATGCCACCCTAGGTGTCGCTGCGCCGCTGATCGTGCTGTTCGGCCGTTTGCTGCAAGGCTTCTCGGCCGGCGTTGAACTCGGTGGCGTCTCGGTGTATCTGGCGGAAATCGCCACGCCGGGCCGCAAGGGCTTCTTTGTCAGCTGGCAGTCCGCCAGCCAGCAAGCGGCGGTGGTGTTTGCCGGTTTGCTCGGGGTTGGCCTCAACCATTGGCTGAGCCCGGAGCAAATGGGTGACTGGGGCTGGCGCGTGCCGTTCCTGATCGGTTGCATGATCGTTCCGGCGATTTTCATCATTCGTCGTTCGCTGGAAGAAACCCCGGAATTCCAGGCGCGCAAACATCGCCCTACCCTGCAGGAAATTGTCCGCTCGATCGGTCAGAACTTTGGCATCGTCATCGCCGGCATGGCGCTGGTGGTGATGACTACCGTCTCCTTCTACCTGATCACCGCCTACACCCCGACCTTCGGCAAGGCTGAACTGCATCTGTCGGATTTCGACGCGCTGCTGGTAACGGTGTGCATCGGCTTGTCGAACTTCTTCTGGCTGCCGGTGATGGGCGCGGTTTCCGACAAGATCGGGCGCAAACCCCTACTGCTCGCGGCGACCATTCTGGCAATTCTCACCGCCTACCCGGCGCTGTCGTGGCTGGTGGCGAATCCAAGCTTCAGTCATCTGCTGCTCGTCGAGCTGTGGTTGTCGTTCCTCTACGGCTCGTACAACGGCGCGATGGTCGTAGCACTGACCGAAATCATGCCGGTGGAAGTACGGACGACCGGGTTCTCGCTGGCGTATAGCCTGGCGACGGCAACCTTCGGTGGTTTCACGCCAGCGGCCTGTACTTATCTGATCCATGTGCTGGATAACAAGGCGGCACCGGGGATCTGGCTCAGTGGTGCGGCGGTGCTGGGGTTGATTGCGACGCTGGTGTTGTTCCGTGGCAACAAGCATGAGTTGCGTACGGCGCAAGCCTCGATCGTCGGCGGCGCCCGCTAGGACGCCATCGCTGGCAAGCCAGCTCCCACAAGGGTTTCGGGTGGAACGCAATTGCGCAACCGCCCAAGGACCTGTGGGAGCTGGCTTGCCAGCGATGAGGCCAACACAGGCAATAAAGATTTATCAGCCCCACAAACAAAAACGCCCCGACCAAAGTCGGGGCGTTTTCATTTACAGCAACTGCTTAGCGCGGGAACGCTGGCGGGTTTACACCGGCCATGTCTTCCATCACGCGTACCACCTGGCAGCTGTAGCCGAACTCGTTGTCGTACCAGACGTACAGAACAACGCGGTTGTCCTGAACGATGGTCGCTTCAGCGTCGACCACACCGGCGTGACGCGAACCCACGAAGTCAGTGGACACCACTTCCTGCGAGTTGACGAAGTCGATTTGCTTGTGCAGATCCGAGTGCAGCGCCATGTAGCGCAGGTACTCGTTCATCTCTTCACGGGTGGCGGCTTTCTCAAGGTTCAGGTTGAGAATGGCCATCGACACGTTTGGCGTCGGAACGCGGATCGCGTTACCGGTCAGCTTGCCGGCCAGCTCAGGCAGGGCCTTGGCAGCAGCGGTGGCAGCACCGGTCTCGGTGATCACCATGTTCAGCGCGGCGGAACGGCCACGACGATCGCCCTTGTGGAAGTTGTCGATCAGGTTCTGGTCGTTGGTGTACGAGTGAACGGTTTCGACGTGACCGTTGATGATGCCGAACTTGTCATTCACAGCCTTCAGCACCGGCACGATGGCGTTGGTGGTGCAGGAAGCGGCGGACACGATCTTGTCGTCAGCGGTGATTTCGTTGTGGTTGATACCGTGAACGATGTTCTTCAGCTTGCCTTTGCCAGGCGCGGTCAGAACCACGCGCGACACACCCGGGCATTGCAGGTGCTGGCCCAGGCCATCGGCGTCACGCCATACACCGGTGTTGTCCACCAGCAGCGCGTCTTTGATCCCGTACTGGGTGTAATCCACCTCGGTCGGGTTCTTCGCGTAGATCACCTGGATCAGGTTGCCGTTGGCGGTGATGGTGTTGTTTTCTTCGTCGATGGTAATGGTGCCGTTGAACGAACCATGGACCGAATCGCGACGCAGCAGGCTGGCGCGTTTGGTCAGGTCGTTTTCGGCGCCTTTGCGCACGACGATGGCACGCAGACGCAGACCGTCGCCACCACCGGTTTTCTCGATCAGGATGCGCGCCAGCAGACGGCCGATACGACCGAAGCCGTACAGCACGACGTCAGTGCCTTTGCGGGCCGCAGCGTTTTGCTGGCCAACCACGTCAGCCATTTCTTCACGCACGAACTGCTCGGCGCTGCGGCCGTTGCCTTCATTGCGGAATTTGAACGCCAACTTGCCCAGGTCTACCGAAGCCGCGCCGAGCTTGAGCTCGCTCATGGCTTTGAGCAGTGGGAATGTTTCGTGGACGGAGAGTTCGCTATCGTCGGAAGAACGATGGCGAGCAAAGCGGTGAGCTTTGAGAATCGCGATGACAGACTGGTTGATCAGG
Source organism: Pseudomonas sp. Eth.TT006 (assembly GCF_054456575.1). Lineage (NCBI taxonomy): Bacteria > Pseudomonadati > Pseudomonadota > Gammaproteobacteria > Pseudomonadales > Pseudomonadaceae > Pseudomonas > Pseudomonas sp. Eth.TT006. The sequence continues at coordinate 39,053 of NZ_JBTJEN010000019.1, forward strand.
CTGCGGCCATAGATCGAGCTCACCACGTTGTTGTTGCGGTAGAGCTGACCGATAAGCGGAATCATCGCTTCTGCGAGTGCTTCACGGTCGATCCATTCACCAAGACACTGGTCGGGCTTCTGAGTCACGGGAACCTTCCACATGTAGGGGCAGAAAAAAGGGGCTACATTATGCCGCCGAGAACCTCTTGTAGCAATGCGCGCTTGTCGCGCAATCGGTAACAAATTGCCGTTCAAAAAAATTACGCCCCGCGCCAGCCCAGTAAAACCGGGGCTTGCAGCGCAGTCAATTTTTCGACGACTGTTAGACGATGTCTGTAACCCTCCGTAACACCAGTCGATTTCGGCACTACATAACCCCTAAAAAAGTGCTCGTTTTTATGGTTACCACTACATTTCGCGCAAACCATGAAGATAGACGCAGTCTGCAACTGACAGCCGGCACCGGACGCCGCTACAATTACCGACTTTGTCGCAAAGCCTGGAGCTCAACCTTCCGTGCCCGTTCTGCGTCTACCGCTTCTCCCTGCTGCGGCAGGTAAACAGCATTGGGGCAATCTGCCCGGTGCTGCTCTGAGTCTCGCGATTGCCGAGGCTGCCAGCGCTGCCAAGCGCTTCACCCTGCTACTGACCGCCGACAGCCAGAGTGCCGAACGGCTGGAACAGGAGCTGAGTTTCTTCGCCCCGGATTTGCCCGTACTGCATTTCCCCGACTGGGAAACCCTGCCCTACGACCTGTTCTCGCCGCACCAGGACATCATTTCCCAGCGCATCGCCAGCCTGTACCGCCTGCCGGAACTGGCACACGGCGTGCTGGTGGTGCCAATCACCACGGCCCTGCACCGTCTGGCGCCGACCAAGTTCCTGCTCGGCAGCAGTCTGGTACTGGATGTCGGACAAAAGCTCGACGTCGAGCAGATGCGCTCGCGACTTGAAGCCAGCGGCTATCGTTACGTCGACACGGTCTACGAGCACGGCGAGTTCACCGTGCGCGGGGCGCTGATCGACCTGTTCCCGATGGGCAGCAAGCTGCCATACCGGATCGACCTGTTCGACGACGAAATCGAAACCCTGCGCACCTTCGATCCGGAAAACCAGCGCTCCATCGACAAGGTCGATTCGGTCAAGTTGCTGCCGGCGCGGGAGTTTCCGCTGCAGAAAGACGCGGTCACGCGCTTCAAGGCGCGCTTCCGCGAGCGTTTCGACGTCGACTTCCGACGCTGCCCGATCTTTCAGGACCTGAGCAGCGGGATTACCCCGGCCGGCATCGAGTACTACCTGCCACTGTTCTTCGACGAAACCTCGACCCTGTTCGATTACCTGCCGCAGGACACCCAGGTGTTCTCGCTGCCGGGCATCGAGCAGGCGGCGGAAAATTTCTGGAACGACGTGCGCAATCGCTACGAAGAGCGCCGCGTCGATCCTTCGCGTCCTTTATTGCCGCCTGCGGAACTGTTCCTGCCGGTGGAAGACTGCTTCGCCCGGCTCAAGAGCTGGCCGCGAGTAGTCGCCAGCCAGCAGGACGTGGAAAGCGGCGCTGGCCGTGAACGCTTCCCGGCTCAGGCGCTGCCGAATCTGGCGATCGAAGCCAAGGCCACGCAACCGTTGGCCGCGCTGTCGGCATTTCTCGACGAATTCCCCGGGCGCGTGTTGTTCACCGCCGAATCCGCAGGCCGGCGCGAAGTCCTGCTGGAGCTGCTGGAACGCCTGAAACTGCGGCCGAAAACCGTCGACAGCTGGCCGGACTTCGTCAGCAGCAAGGACCGTCTGGCGATCACCATTGCCCCGCTCGACGAAGGCCTGCTCCTCGACGAGCCGGCGCTGGCGCTGGTGGCCGAGAGTCCACTGTTCGGGCAACGGGTCATGCAGCGTCGTCGCCGCGAAAAACGCGCCGACGCCAACAATGATGCAGTGATCAAGAACCTCACCGAGCTGCGCGAAGGCGCGCCGGTGGTGCACATCGATCACGGGGTCGGGCGGTATCTGGGCCTGACGATTCTGGAAATCGACAATCAGGCGGCCGAATTCCTCACCCTGGAATACTCCGAGAACGCCAAGCTCTACGTGCCGGTGGCCAACCTGCACCTGATCGCGCGCTACACCGGCAGCGATGACTCCCTGGCGCCGCTGCACCGCCTCGGCTCCGAGACCTGGCAGAAAGCCAAGCGCAAGGCCGCCGAACAGGTGCGCGACGTCGCCGCCGAACTGCTCGACATCTATGCCCGTCGCGCCGCTCGCGAAGGCTATGCGTTCGCCGATCCGAAAGCCGATTACGCCACGTTCAGCGCCGGTTTCCCGTTCGAAGAAACCCCGGATCAGCAAGCGACCATCGAAGCCGTGCGCGAAGACATGCTCGCGCCGAAACCGATGGACCGTCTGGTCTGCGGCGACGTTGGTTTCGGCAAGACCGAAGTGGCGATGCGCGCAGCGTTCATCGCTGTGCACGGCGGTCGTCAGGTGGCGATTCTGGTGCCGACCACCCTGCTCGCCCAGCAGCATTACAACAGCTTCCGCGACCGCTTCGCCGACTGGCCGGTGACCGTGGAAGTGATGAGCCGCTTCAAGTCAGCCAAGGAAGTCAACGCGGCAATCGCCGATCTCGCCGAAGGCAAGATCGACATCGTTATCGGCACGCACAAGCTGCTGTCCGACGACGTGAAGATCAAAAACCTCGGGCTGGTGATCATCGACGAAGAACACCGCTTCGGTGTCCGTCAGAAGGAACAGCTCAAGGCCCTGCGCAGCGAAGTCGACATTCTTACCCTGACCGCCACGCCGATTCCGCGCACGCTGAACATGGCGGTGTCGGGTATGCGCGACCTGTCGATCATCGCCACGCCGCCGGCGCGGCGCCTGTCGGTGCGCACCTTCGTCATGGAGCAGAACAAGAGCACGGTCAAAGAAGCCTTGCTGCGTGAACTGCTGCGCGGCGGTCAGGTGTATTACCTGCACAACGATGTGAAGACCATCGAGAAATGCGCCGCGGATCTCGCCGAACTGGTGCCGGAAGCACGGATCGGCATCGGCCACGGGCAGATGCGTGAGCGCGAACTCGAACAGGTGATGAGCGACTTCTATCACAAGCGCTTCAACGTGCTGATCGCCTCGACCATCATCGAGACCGGCATCGACGTGCCGAGCGCCAACACCATCATCATCGAGCGCGCTGACAAGTTCGGTCTGGCGCAACTGCACCAGTTGCGCGGGCGCGTCGGCCGCAGCCACCACCAGGCTTACGCCTACCTGCTGACGCCGCCGCGCCAGCAAATCACGTCGGATGCGGAAAAGCGTCTGGAAGCGATCGCCAACACCCAGGATCTCGGCGCCGGTTTCGTGCTGGCGACCAACGACCTGGAAATCCGTGGTGCCGGCGAACTGCTCGGCGACGGCCAGAGCGGACAGATTCAGGCTGTGGGCTTCACGCTGTACATGGAAATGCTCGAGCGCGCGGTGAAGTCGATCCGCAAGGGCGAGCAGCCAAACCTCGATCAGCCGCTAGGCGGTGGCCCGGAGGTCAACTTGCGGGTGCCAGCGTTGATTCCGGAAGACTATCTGCCGGATGTGCATGCGCGGCTGATCCTGTACAAACGCATCGCCTCGGCCACCGACGAGGAAGGCTTGAAGGATCTGCAGGTCGAGATGATCGACCGTTTCGGCCTGTTGCCGGAGCCGACCAAGAACCTGGTGCGTATCACCGCGCTGAAGTTGCAGGCTGAACAGCTGGGCATCAAGAAAGTCGACGGTGGCCCGCAAGGTGGGCGCATCGAGTTCGAAGCGCAGACGCCGGTCGACCCGATGACCTTGATCAAACTGATCCAGACTCAACCCAAACGCTACAAATTCGAAGGCGCCACGATGTTCAAGTTTCAGGTGCCGATGGAACGCCCGGAAGAGCGCTTTAATACTGTAGAGGCGCTGTTCGAGCGCCTCCTCCCGAAAACTGTTTGAAGGACGCCCAATGCGCCTGTTTCGTTCGCTGACTTTGCTGCTGACCTTGGCAGCACCCTCGGTTTTTGCCGATGACCTGTATCAGGTCGAAATGATTCTGGTGCGGCAGAACGCCGTGCCGGCGATCGTCAGCCGTGCCGCGCCGGAAGACTGGGCTGCCGGCGCCAAACCGGTGGACGCTGGCAGCCAGCGCACGCCTGCGCTGACCGAGGTGGCCAACAAACTCACTGCCAGCGGCGACTACAGCGTGCTGCTGCACAAGGCCTGGCAGCAGACCCTCGGCGAAGCACCGACCAAGGTCGCCGTCAGCGATGGCAAGGAACAGTTCGGTCAGTTCCCGATCGAGGGCACCCTGGAAATGAAACTGGGGCGCTTCACCGATGTGAACGCCGATTTCTGGGTCAACCAGATCGACGCCAATGGCATGGTCACCGCCAGCGAACGTCTGAAGCAGGACAGCCACACCAAGAATGGCCAGCTCAACTATCTCGACAACGGCCACCTGGCCCTGCTGATCAAGATCACTTCCCTGACGGCGCCTGCGCCACGGGAAGCGCCTGAAGCGATTCCGGACTGATCGAAGTCCTTATGTCCGCGCCCCTGAGCAAACCGTTGGCACCCTCCTGGGTCAGCCGATTCAAGGAACAGAGCCTGGAGCGTGGCCGCCGCTACGCCCTGGAGAATCGAGTACGCATCGCCCAGGTCGGCGACGCCACCATTACCGCCAGTTGCGAAGGCTCTGGCGGTAATGTTTACCGGCAGACCATCACGCTGCGCGAGTCGGCGAAAGGCACCCTGTTGCTGGTTGAGGCCGCGTGCAGCTGCCCGGTGCGCAACAACTGCAAACACTGCGCCGCAGTGCTGCTGCAAATTCAGGAAACCCTCGAGTATCCCGCTGCCGCGAAAGACGCCGAACTGCTGGAAAAACTCCAGGCCGTTCTGGAAAACCGCAGCCCCAAGGCGCCACCGCAAGTGCTGGTGGACAACGTGCAGCCGGTGCCGCGTCTGTGGCTGGCGAGCGTCGAGTTCAGCGCGTTCGAGCCGCGCAACGGCAAGATGCAGCGTTACATCCAGCATCGGGCGGCGTTGTCGTTCAGCTATCTGGACGAATACGTCAGCGGGCAGAAAAACAGCGACATCCTGATTCGCCAGGAAACGCAGACCCTGCGGATAAAACGTCACCCCGAGGTGGAACAGTCCTACCGCGAACAGTTGCGAATCCTCGGCTTTCGCATCGCCACCCGTCAGAGCAAAGCGCTGCCGGAAAGCGCTGGCGAGTTGTACGAGATGGTCAACGACAGCGCGTGGCTGACCTTCACCCTCAATGAACTGCCGAAGCTGCGCACCCAAGGGTGGGAATTGCAGATCGACGAGGAATTCGGCTTCGACCTGACCGCCGTCGACGACTGGTACGCCACCGTCGAGCAGGCGCCGGAGCGCGACTGGTTCGATCTGGAACTGGGAATCATCGTCAACGGCGAACGCCTGAGCCTGCTGCCGATCCTGCTCAACCTGATGCGCTCGCACACGGAAATCCTCAACCCGGAACGTCTGGCGCGCCGCCGCGATGACGAGCTGATTCTGGTCAACATTCCGCAACGCAACAGCGAGCACGGGCCATTGCAGGTGGCCCTGCCGCTGGGCCGCTTGAAACCGGTCCTGGCAACGTTGGGCGAGTTTTATCTGCAGGAGCCGGGCGAAACCACTCTGCGCCTGAGCAAGGCCGACGCGACACGACTGAACTCGCTGGAAGGCCTGCCCCTGCTGTGGGAAGGCGGCGAGCAGATCCGCACGTTCGCGCAGCGCTTGCGTGACATTCGCGAATTCAACGCGCACGCCCCTGAAGGGCTGAACGCGACGCTGCGCCCCTATCAGCTTGAAGGCTTGAGCTGGATGCAGTCGCTGCTTCAGCTTGAAGTGGGCGGAATTCTCGCGGACGACATGGGCCTGGGTAAAACCCTACAGACCCTGGCGCATATTCTCAGCGAAAAAAACGCCGGACGCCTGGATCGACCGTGCATGGTGGTCATGCCCACCAGCCTGATCCCGAACTGGCTCGATGAAGCCGCGCACTTCACGCCGCAACTGAAGGTGGTCGCGCTGTACGGTGCCAGTCGCAAAAAGCATTTCGACCGTCTGGCCGACTTCGACCTGATCCTCACCACCTACGCGCTACTGCCCAAGGATGTCGAACGCCTGGCGCAACAGCCGCTGCACGTGCTGGTGCTGGACGAAGCCCAGTACATCAAGAACCCCAACAGCAAAGCGGCGCAGGCCGCGCGCGAGCTCAACGCACGGCAGCGCCTGTGCCTGAGCGGTACGCCGCTGGAAAACCACTTGGGCGAGTTGTGGTCGCTGTTCCACTTTCTGCTGCCCGGCTGGCTCGGTGACGTCAAAAGCTTCAACGCCGATTACCGCGTGCCCATCGAAAAACGCGGCAGCGAAGTCAGACTGCAGCACCTCAATGGTCGGATAAAACCATTCCTGTTGCGCCGCACCAAGGAACAGGTGGCCACCGAACTGCCGCCGAAGACCGAGATCATCCACTGGGTCGATCTCAACGAAGCCCAGCGCGACGTGTACGAAACCATGCGCCTGGCAATGGACAAGAAGGTTCGCGACGAGATCACGCGCAAGGGCGTGGCGCGCAGTCAGATCATCATTCTTGAAGCCTTGCTCAAGCTGCGTCAGGTCTGCTGCGACCTGCGTCTGGTCAACGACGCCACCCTGCCCGCGCGCGGCAGCACCTCGGGCAAGCTCGACAGCCTGATGGACATGCTTGAGGAGTTGTTCGAAGAAGGTCGGCGAATTTTGCTGTTCTCGCAGTTCACCTCGATGCTGTCACTGATCGAGGACGAGCTGAAAAAACGCAACGTGGCCTACGCACTGCTGACCGGCCAGACCCGCGATCGGCGCACGCCGGTGAAGGAATTCCAGAGCGGCAAGCGTCAGATCTTTCTGATCAGCCTGAAGGCCGGCGGCGTCGGCTTGAACCTGACCGAGGCGGACACGGTGATTCATTACGACCCGTGGTGGAACCCGGCGACCGAGAATCAGGCCACCGACCGCGCGTATCGGATCGGCCAGGAAAAACCGGTGTTCGTCTACAAGATGATTGCCCGGGGCACGGTGGAAGAAAAGATTCAGCACCTGCAGAAGGAAAAGTCCGACCTGGCAGCCGGCGTACTGGATGGGCGCAAGGCCGGGGACTGGAAGCTGCAGAACGATGATATCGAAGCGTTGTTTGCGCCGTTGCCGGATAAGCTCGACAAGCGTTGAGATCTGTTTTGTCTGTCAGGTAGCTATTCGCGAGCAAGCCCGCTCCCACATTGGATCTGTGGCGTTCACCAATCCAGTGTGAATGCCAAAAACCTAATGTGGGAGCGGGCTTGCTCGCGAATAGGGGCACCTCGCTCTAACGGTTAAAATCCACGCTCAAACCTTGGAAACTGGTAACGGCGCAAACAGCGCCTCGATGTCACTCTGCTCCAGCTTCCAGCCACCCGCTGTCCCGCCCTCGAGCACTGCGCCAGCCAACGCTGCCTTCTCCTGCTGCAACGCCTGTATTTTTTCCTCGACGGTGCCGCGCGCGATCAACTTATAGACGAATACCGGGTTGTTTTGCCCAATTCGATACGCACGATCGGTGGCCTGATTCTCCACTGCCGGATTCCACCAGGGATCGAAATGGATCACCGTGTCCGCAGCGGTCAGGTTCAAACCGGTACCGCCGGCTTTCAGACTGATCAGAAACAGCGACACCTTGCCGCCCTGAAAATCCTTTACCGGTGTACGCCGATCCTTGGTTTCACCGGTCAACAGCGAATAGGCAATTTCACGTTGCTGCAACTCTTGTTCGATCAAGGCCAGCATCGAGGTGAACTGCGAAAACAGCAGGATTCTGCGACCTTCGCCGAGCAGTTCTTCAAGCATTTCCATCAGACTGACCAGCTTGCCGCTCCCCGAACGCAGCGCCTTCGCGGTCAGTGGCATATTGATCAGGCGCAAGTCACAGCAGACCTGACGCAGCTTGAGCAAGGCTTCAAGAATGATGATCTGACTGCGCGCCACTCCACTGCGGGCAATTTCGTCGCGCACTTTTTTGTCCATCGCCACGCGAACCGTTTCATAAACATCACGCTGGCCGTCGCTGAGATCGACCCAATGGACAATTTCGGTTTTCGGCGGTAACTCGGTGGCTACCTGATCCTTTTTGCGACGCAGTAAAAACGGTTTTATCCGCGCTGTCAGATGTTGCATGCGCTCGGCGTTGCCGTGCTTCTCGATCGGCGTGCGATAGTCGCGATTGAACGCCTTGCTGTCACCCAGCCAACCGGGCATCAGGAAGTGGAACTGCGACCACAGCTCGCCCAAGTGGTTTTCCATCGGTGTGCCGCTCAGGCACAAGCGCTGACGGGCTTGCAGGTCCCGCGCCGCCTGCGCTGCCTTACTGAGCGGATTTTTGATGTTCTGCGCCTCATCGAGAATCAGCACGCTCCACAACTGCGGCTGCAGAACCTCCACATCCCTCGGCAGCAAGGCGTAAGTGGTCAACACCAGATCGTATTCAGCAAGATTGGCGAAGTCTTTTTGCCGCCCGGCGCCATGCAGCGCCAGCACCTTCAGCTGTGGAGCGAAACGCTGTGCCTCATCGAGCCAATTGTGGATCAGGCTGGTCGGCATTACGGCCAAGGCGGGATGATCCAGCCGTCCGGCGTGTTTTTCCGTCAACAGGTGAGCCAGGGTTTGCAGGGTTTTACCCAGACCCATGTCGTCCCCAAGAATGCCGCCCACTTCCAGCTCACGCAGGGTTTGCATCCAGTTGAGGCCTTCGAGCTGATAGGGCCGCATCTGCGCATTGAGACCGGCTGGCGCAGCGACTTGCGTATGGGTTGATTCTCGCAAGCGCCGGGCAAAAGTGCGCAAACGCTCACCACCCTGCCATTCGAGCGACACGCCTTCCAGCAGACTCAGGCGTGCTGCGTCGGGAGCACTCAAGCGCAAGGTATCGCCGAGATGATCACCCAGATACAACTCGCTCAAGGTGGCCAACAGCGGCTTGACTCGCCCAAAGGGCAGCGCGACTTTGCCACTGATTCTGGTGCCGAAACGACCGGCGCCCAACTCGACCAAAAGCAGCTCATCATCAGCGCGCTCAGCGAGTTTGGCCGGATCCAGCAGCAGCGGCTGAGTGCGCAGCAGATGGAGAAAAATCGGCAACAGACTATGGCGTTCGCCGTTAACGACGATCCCTAATTGCAGGTCAAACCACTGCCGTCCCGACTCCTCCTCAACCTCGGCGTACCAATGCTCGATCGGCTCCACGTTGAAGTCGAAATTCCCGCTAACGTCAATTTGCCAGCCTGCCTCGCGCAACAGCGGAATTCCGTTCTGCGCGAAGGTGAGCCAGGCTGAATCATCAGGCAGATCAAACTTCTCACCGGGATGGTCAACGCTGCTTTTGCGCGTTGCTTTCTTGAAGCCATGCTTTTGCAACTGCTGACGCAATGCTTTTTCGGCGGCAGGTTGGCGCTGGATGCGCAGGGTTTCAGCGCCGGAAAGCACCATCACCTCCGGATTGCGGTCCTGCACGGGATGACCGTCGTAGGTGAACAGCAATGCGGCGCGGTGCTCGGGTTCGTATTTCCAGCGCGTGTAGCGTTTGCCGCTGGCGAGGGTCAGATGAGCGCTGGGCAAAACACCATTGATCACTCGCTCAGTCAGTTGATGGGGCGGGGCCAACTTCGTGACGGCACTCATTCGATGACTGAACTGAATCGCCTGACGGGCCGGAATCTCCGGGGCCAATGCCAGATGACAAGCAAGTTTCTCATCAAGTTCGTTGAACAGCGGGCCGACTTGTTGCCGCTCACGATCCAGATAATACAGCGGCTCCAATGCAAGTACGGTTTCTACCGACGATTCAGCGCTGCTCCATTGCGGGCGAAAACTGCCGTTGGCTTGTTCGGCCCAGGTAAACTGCGCGCTTCTTCGGGGGCCCGCCGTCAGCGGTTGCAGCACTTCAAAATCCAGAAACAACCGAGACGTGCGCAGCAACATTTCCAGCAATTCGGCGCCACTGCTTCCTTCCAGTGGATAGCCGCTGTAGTAAGCATGATGGGAGTGCATGGCTACCAGCAGCCTGGCAATCCGCAGATCGAGTTCGGTCAGATAACCGGGTTGACGCATCAACAGGTCTGAAAGCGAGAACAACGACTTCACTTCGCGCAGTGCGCCGCTTTTGAGCTGGTAGACCTTGAAGATCTCTACCAGCCATTTGCCTGTAACCGGTGTTGCCTTGAGTTTGTAGAAGAGCCGCGTACTGGCTGCCTGCGAGGTTTCATCAGCAGACTGGGTCGCCGCAGGAATACTGGAGAGCCAGTGTTCAAGTGAGCGACTCAATTGAACCGGGGAATCAACTTCAGGCGCTTCAATGGCGCGAGCCTGCAAGTGAAAGAGCACCGCCGCGCTGTGCTTGCAGTTGATCTCGACCGGACAGGAACAAAAGCAATGCAGGCCGAATTGCTCATGCTGATCTTTGACCAGATAGATTTCCTGTTGATAGACGTAATTTTCAGATCCGGCGCAGGTCGCCTCGATCATCTCATCATCGACCAGATGGATCCCTATCCGATCCTCGACGGCGTAATCGCGAGCCTTGGCCAAAGCATTACGACTGAATGCCTCAGTCCAAGGCAGCGTATGAAGCTGATCGATGATGATCGCCATGGTGTTTATCAGTCCTTAGCCAGCCAACACCCGCGCCAACGTCGATTTCACCTTGCCCATCCCGTCATGCAACGCCTGCTCGATCTCGGCCATGGTGATCACCGCCGTGGTCTTGCCCGCTGCGGGATTCACCACCAGTGCCAGGCAGGCGTAATCCAGATCCAGCTCACGCGCCAGCGCCGCTTCCGGCATGCCAGTCATGCCGACGATGTCGCAGCCGTCACGCTCCAGACGGACGATCTCCGCCACGGTTTCCAGACGCGGGCCCTGGGTGCAGGCATACACGCCCTGGTCGCTGTATTCACAGCCTTCGGCCGCCAGCGCGGCGATCAATTGCTGACGCAACGGCTCGCTGTACGGAAAGCTGAAGTCGATGTGGGTGACATGATCCAGGTCGTCAGCAAAAAACGTGTGCTCGCGACCGCTGGTGTAATCGACGATCTGATGTGGCACGCAGAAATGCCCGGTGCCCATGGCCGGGTGAATCCCGCCCACTGCGTTGACGGCGATGATCGCCTCGGCACCCGCCTGTTTCAGTGCCCAAAGGTTGGCGCGGTAGTTGACCTTGTGCGGCGGGAAGCGATGCGGATGGCCGTGACGCGCAAGGAACAGCACTTCCTTGCCGGCGTACTCGCCGATCTGTACTTCGGCCGACGGCGCGCCATAGGGCGTGTCCACGGCCAACGATTGACGAATGCTCAAGCCTTCGAGTTGGGTCAGGCCGGTGCCACCGATGATTGCGTAAACCGTCATTGCGAAAAATCCTTAGTCGATCAGTTGAGCGTCTTTTAGCGCGCCGATGGCGGTGAGCCAGCGCGGGTCCTGACGGTAATCGGTGCTGGCGAATGCCTGGCCGCGCATCCGCGCAATGCGCGCGGACGGCTTGACCTTCATTCGTTGTGCGGCGCTCAAGGCCAGTTCCGCCGCCGCGCGATCGTTGCACACCAGACCCATGTCGCAACCGGCACTGAGCGCGGCCTCGATACGGCTGGCGGCATCGCCGACCACGTGGGCACCGGCCATTGACAGATCATCGCTGAAGATCACGCCGTCAAACTGCAACTCGCCGCGCAGGATGTCCTGCAACCAGCGCCGGGAAAAACCGGCTGGCTGCGAATCGACTTGCGGATAGATGACATGCGCGGGCATGACCGCCGCCAGTTGCTTGCTGAGCCGGGCGAACGGCACGAGGTCGTTGGCGCGGATCTCGTCAAGGCTACGCTCATCGTTGGGGATGGCGACGTGGGAGTCGGCCTCAGCCCAACCGTGACCGGGAAAATGCTTGCCGGTGGCAGCCATGCCGGCGCTGTTCATGCCGCGGATAAAAGCTCCGGCGAGCAAGGCAGCGCGCTCAGGGTCGCCCTCGAAAGAGCGCGTGCCAACCACGGCGCTGCGCTGGTAATCCAGGTCCAGCACCGGAGCGAAACTCAAGTCGAGGCCGACCGCCAGCACTTCGGTGGCCATGATCCAGCCGCATTGCTCGGCGAGGTATTCGGCGTTCGGATTGTCAGCGATGGCGCGCATCGCCGGCAAACGCACGAAGCCTTGGCGCAGGCGCTGCACGCGACCGCCCTCCTGGTCTACCGCCAGCAGCAGATCCGGGCGGATTGCGCGGATCGCGGCGCTCAGCTCGCGCACCTGGCGCGGATGCTCGATGTTGCGGGCAAAAATGATCAGGCCACCCACTTCGGGCTGACGCAACAATTGGCGATCCTCGGCCGTCAGCCAGGTACCGGCGACGTCCACCATCAACGAGCCTTGCAGGCCAGCAGTCATAGAGATTCCTTGAAAACGAAAAACCCGTTCCGCAGGACATCGCCACCGAGAGCAAGGCCCGGCAGGCTGACGATAATCATGGGGAACGGGTTCAGAACGAGAGTCGGCATGGGCGGCTAGCTTAGCGGATGTAAACTGCCGCGCCCACCCGTGTGCGGTTAAACCTTGGCGGCCACCGGGGTCGATTTGCTGCGCGGACGCAGTTGCGCTGTCGCCATTGCCGGGTCGGTGACACCGGTTTCGGCACGCATACCAGCGGCGAGGAACGGCACCATCAGGCGCATCACCTGCTCGATCGAGGTGTTGACGCCGAAATCGGTCTCGGCAATCGCACGCAAAGCCTTGATCCCCGACATGCTGAACGCCGCAGCGCCGAGCATGAAGTGTACGCGCCAGAACAGCTCTATCGGGGGGATGCGCGGTGCGGCTTCGTTGACCAGCAGCATGTAGCGACGAAACACTTTGCCGTACATGTCTTCCAGATAGCGACGCAAGTGGCCTTGGCTCTGGCTGAACGCGAGGCCCAGCAAGCGCATGAAGATCGACAGATCGTTACCGCTGCGCGGCTGCACCACGAGCGCCTGTTCGACGAGGATCTCCAGCAACTCTTCAAGCGTCGGCTTGTTTTCCGGCTTGGCCTGACGCCGCTCCAGCTCTTTGTCGAGGCTGAGGCAGAACGGACCGAGGAATCTCGAGAAAACTGCCTGGATCAACGCCTTCTTGGAGCCGAAATGATAGTTCACCGCCGCCAGGTTGACGCCGGCCTTGCTGGTGATCAAACGCAATGAGGTTTCGGCGAAACCTTTTTCCGCGAACAACTGCTCGGCAGCATCAAGAATGCGTTCAACGGTTTCCGACTGGGCCATGGCTACTCCGCCTGACAAACACTTGTTTGAAACATACGTTTCAGCCTGTGCCTTGTCAAGCCTGCGAGTTCGTTTTGGGAATGGTCGGTCAGCTATTTAACCATACTCGCCTGCTGCATTAATAAGCACCGTGACTGACCGTCCGGCGGTAGACAGAAAAACGGGCATTGCCAAGGCCGCTTCACTGTATATAATCCCAGTCACTGTATAAAAAGACAGAGCGATCAATATGCTAAAGCTGACGCCACGCCAAGCCGAGATTCTGGCCTTTATCAAACGCTGCCTTGAAGACAACGGCTTCCCGCCAACCCGTGCGGAAATCGCTCAGGAACTGGGCTTCAAGTCGCCCAACGCGGCGGAAGAACATCTCAAGGCTCTCGCCCGAAAAGGTGCCATCGAGATGACTCCGGGCGCCTCTCGCGGCATCCGTATTCCGGGTTTCGAAGCCAAAGCCGAAGACTCTACCCTGCCAATCATTGGCCGGGTCGCCGCCGGTGCACCTATCCTTGCCCAGCAACACATCGAAGAATCCTGCAACATCAACCCGGCCTTCTTCCACCCCCGCGCCGATTACCTGCTGCGCGTACACGGCATGAGCATGAAGGACATCGGCATTTTCGACGGTGACCTGCTGGCGGTGCATACCACCCGCGAGGCCCGTAATGGCCAGGTTGTGGTTGCTCGCATCGGCGATGAAGTGACCGTCAAGCGCTTCAAGCGCGAAGGCAGCAAGGTCTGGCTGATTGCTGAAAATCCTGAGTTCGCCCCTATCGAAGTCGACCTGAAAGATCAGGAACTGGTGATCGAAGGCTTGAGTGTCGGCGTAATCCGCCGCTAAAGGAGGCTTTATGCAGTTCCCACACGCACCTCAGCAAACACAACTGCCTTTGTTCGAAGCGTTTCTGGCACAACCGATGGCGCCGATCCTGAAGGAAGTGGTCGAGCGCCCCTGGAATGCCGAACCGGAAGTATTCAGTGAGCTGTCTCTGCGCGGTGCGACGGGGAACTGCCTCAGCCTGCTCGCTCCGATTCTTCGCGAACTGAGCGAGGATCAGGACGCACGCTGGCTGACCCTGATCGCTCCGCCTGCCAGCCTGACTCAGACCTGGCTGCGCGAAGCGGGCCTGAACCGCGAACGCATTCTGCTGCTGCAACCGCGCGGCACGCAGAGCGCTCAGCAACTGGCCTGCGAAGCACTGCGCCTGGGTCGCAGCCATACGGTCGTGACCTGGCTCGATCCGCTGAACAGCGGCTCACGGCAACAGCTGATCAGCGCTGCTCGCACGGGCGACGCTCAGAGCCTGAACATTCGATTGGGCTGATGCACTTGTAACGCGCGCTGTGTGAAGCGCAGGGCTTCTCCAAGGACAGAGAAGCCGACTTGATGCTATCGGCAATCGCCGAAAAGCAGCGGGAATCAGTGAAGAACCCGCGGCCCCTCTTCCTTGTCAAACTCGCCTTCAACCATACGACCGGCCATCTGCACGCCGACGCTCAACATCGCCTTGGCGATTTCCACGTGCTGGCCTTGCAGGAACGCCTTGGCATCTTCGGAGAAATCCAGCGTCACCAGAGAACCCTCGTCCTCAGCCCTGCGCAGTTCGATTCGACCGTCTGGTAACTCGACAATTTCTAGAAAGGACGTTGGCATATAGGTCTGTTCTCCACGAAAGGCAGGGATTATATAGACATCATTCAGGCTTCGCTCGGGATCTTGACCAGCAGCATGTTTCAGTTTGCCACTGTGTCAATTGCCTTCAGCATTCATTCAAGCCTTCGCGAAAACGGATAGCCAGACTCTTCAGGTTCTGCCGCCAGCTCTCCAGCTCTTCGCGCGTCAGCTCCTGCGGCGCCTCTTCTTCATCCAGATTAACCGCCTGAATCAACGGCTGCGTCACATCGCCCTTCGGCTTGTGTGGCACCCGTGGTGGCTGGAACATTGCCGAGTACGCAGCGAGCAGTCGGGCCAGCCAGGTTTCAGGATTGCCGGCCAACTCAATCATCTCGGCCAACTCGGGGATGGCGATCGACTCGAGGACTTCGCGACTCAGCAACGCTTCCGCCCGCGACGCATTGGCCTGAGGCAGACGGTAGAAACCGGCGATCTCATGGCACAGCCCCAACAGCGCGCCGTAGAGGTGAAACAGCGCCGACTCACGTCCAGCCTGAATCAACGCCAGCGCATTCATTGCCCGACCTTCTTCGGCGCGTGCCAGTGCTTCCAGCGACAGGCCGGCGAAATAGATCTTCTGATTGGTGCGGGTATAGAGTTCGTGCGCCATGCCGGCAGTCTCCACAGCGAAATAATTGCGTCACACAGGCCGGACAGTGTCGTGGATCAGCCGATCCCACCGCAAGCACAAAACAGAAAGGCCGCATGAAAACCCGAGGGTTATCATGCGGCCTTTTTGTATATCTGACTAAAGCTTACTCAGCCTTGGCTTTCGTGCGCTTGTCTTCAACGGTCCACTTGCCACCGTCGTAGAAGGCTTTCCAGCCAGTAGGCTTGCCGTCGACTTCGGTCTGCACGTATTGCTCCTTGGTCTTGCGGCTGTAGCGGATAACCGCTGGCAGGCCGTCAGGATCCTTCTGCGGAGCTTCGCACAGGAAGTGATACTTCGGATCGATCTCGTCCTTGTGCGGCAGAATCTCGATCACCAGCGGAGCGCGGGTCTCACGGTTTTTCGGGAATTGACTGGCTGCCAGGAACAGACCGGAGGCACCGTCGCGCAGGATGTAGGTGTCGTTGACCTTCTCGCATTTGAGCTCAGGCATCTTCACCGGATCCATCTTCGGCGGCGCCGCATCACCGCTCTTCAGCAGTTTGCGGGTGTTTTTGCAGGTCGGGTTGGTGCAACCGAAGAACTTGCCGAAACGGCCAGTCTTTAACTGCATCTCACTGCCGCACTTGTCGCATTCCAGGCTCGGGCCTTCGTAGCCCTTGATGCGATAGTTGCCCTCTTCGACTTCGTAGCCGGCGCAATCCGGGTTGTTACCGCAGATGTGCAGCTTGCGCTTCTCGTCGAGCAGATAGGCGTCCATCGCCGTGCTGCAGATCGGGCAACGATGCTTGCCACGCAGAACCAGCGATTCCGATTCACCCTCGTCGTCCGCAGCGATCTCGTCGCCCGGCACCAGATTGACGGTGGCCTTGCAGCGTTCTTTCGGCGGCAGGCTGTAACCCGAGCAACCGAGGAAGACGCCGGTCGATGCAGTACGTATCTGCATCGGACGGCCGCAGGTGGTGCACGGAATGTCAGTCATGACCGGCTGGTTGGCACGCATGCCATTGTCCGGATTTTCCGCCACTTCAAGCTTCTTCTTGAAGTCGCCGTAGAACTCGTCCAGCACGTTTTTCCAGTCGCGCTCGCCCTGAGCCACGTCATCGAGGTTCTCTTCCATGCCGGCGGTGAAGCCGTAGTCCATGAGGTTGGAGAAGCTCTCCGACAGACGCTCGGTGACGATGTCGCCCATCTTTTCCGAGTAGAAACGACGGTTGTGCAGGGTCACGTAGCCACGATCCTGGATGGTCGAAATGATCGCCGCATAGGTCGAAGGACGACCGATGCCGCGTTTTTCCATTTCCTTGACCAGACTGGCTTCGGAGTATCGCGCCGGCGGCTTGGTAAAGTGCTGCGACGGATCGAGCTTGATCAGCTTCATCACGTCGCCCTGCGCCATGTCCGGCAGAACGTCGTCATCGCCCGGCTTGGTGATCTGCGGCAACACACGGGTGTAACCGTCGAATTTGAGGATACGACCCTTGGCACGCAGCTCGAAATCACCCGCAGCGACACTGACCGTAGTCGACAGGTATTGCGCCGGTAGCATCTGGCAAGCGAGGAACTGGCGCCAGATCAGCTCGTAGAGGCGCTCCGCATCACGTTCCATGCCTGCCAGCTTGCTTGGCGTGGTGTTGGCGTCAGAAGGACGAATCGCTTCGTGAGCCTCTTGTGCGCCTTCCTTGCTGCTGTAGACGTTTGGCGTTTCCGGCAGGTATTTCTTGCCGAACTCCTCTTCGATGTAAGTGCGCGCCATCGCCACGGCGTCCGCCGAGAGGTTGGTTGAGTCGGTACGCATATAAGTGATGTAGCCGGCTTCGTACAGACGCTGGGCCATCATCATGGTTTTCTTCACGCCGAAGCCCAGGCGGTTGCTCGCGGCCTGCTGCAGGGTGGACGTGATGAACGGCGCCGACGGCTTGCTGCTGGTCGGCTTGTCTTCGCGCTTGACGATGCTGTAGCTGGACGATTTGAGCTTTTCCAGCGCGGCCGTGGCCTGTGCTTCGTTCAGCGGCTTGAAGGCTTCGCCCTTCTCGCGTGCCACTTCGAAACGCACGGTCGAGCCCTTGGCGGTGCCGAGGTCGGCGTGCACTTCCCAGTATTCTTCCGGGTTGAATGCACGAATCTCGCGTTCACGCTCGACCACCAGCTTCACGGCAACCGATTGCACGCGACCGGCGGACAGGCCACGAGCGATCTTCGCCCACAGCAGCGGCGAGACCATGTAGCCGACGACGCGGTCGAGGAAACGACGCGCCTGCTGCGCGTTCACCCGATCAATGTCCAGCTCGCCCGGCTCGGAGAAGGCTTCCTGAATCGCCTTCTTGGTGATTTCGTTGAACACCACGCGCTTGTAGCGGCTGTCGTCACCACCGATGGCTTCGCGCAGGTGCCAGGCAATGGCCTCCCCCTCGCGATCCAAGTCGGTTGCGAGATAGATGGTGTCAGCATCCTTGGCGAGCCGGCGCAGCTCTTCGATGACCTTCTCTTTGCCCGGGAGGATCTCGTACTGGGCTTTCCAGCCATGATCGGGATCGACCCCCATACGCGAGACCAGCTGCTTGCGCGCTTTCTCTTTCGGCGTGAGCACCGGCGCTTCACCCGCAGCAGCCTTGCCGCGCTTGGCGGCTGGCTCTTTGCTGGCGCTAGCCGAACCGCTGGTGGGCAGGTCTCGGATATGGCCGATACTCGACTTCACCACGTATTGGTTGCCCAGATACTTGTTGATGGTCTTGGCCTTAGCCGGGGATTCCACAATGACCAGCGATTTGCCCATGGATCAGAAAATTCCTGAATTCTAGAAGTGAAAGGCGGTTGGCGCCTGACGCGGCACCGCTATATATAGTTGATACAAGGTGAGGTCAAGCACAGGGTTCTGTGCAAACGCGCCTCATGCCTTGGAAAAAAGGCTCGGTTCGGCTTGCACCAAAGCAAAGCGCGGCACCTGCTCGCCGTCAACCTCGACCGACTCGACGAACATGCTCAAAGGGCGCACCCAAAAGCCATAATCGCCATACAGGGCTTGGTAAAAGACCACTTCTTCTTCGGTCTCGGAATGCCGCGCAACACTGAAAACGCGGTACTGCGGACCTTTGTAATGTTGGTAGAGCCCAGGTTGTATCGGCATGCTTCGGCCCTCACTCAAATTTTTTCAAAATAAAAACAAATAAATCCACAAAAACAAAAACCGGGGCACTTGGCCCCGGCTTCCATCGACGAGACGCTTAGACGCGTTCGAAGACGGTGGAGATGCCTTGGCCGAGACCAATGCACATAGTGGCCACCCCGAAGGTACCGCTATTCTGCTTCATCACGTTCAGCAAAGTGCCGGAGATACGGGCACCAGAGCAACCGAACGGATGACCCAGAGCGATCGCGCCGCCGTGCAGGTTAACCTTCTCGTTCATCTTGTCGAGAACTTTCAGATCTTTCAGCACTGGCAGGGCCTGTGCAGCGAAAGCTTCGTTGAGCTCGAAGAAGTCGATATCGTTGATGCCAAGGCCCGCACGCTTCAGGGCTTTTTGTGTTGCTGGCACTGGACCATAGCCCATGATCGCCGGGTCCACACCCGCCACTGCCATCGAACGGATCACGGCCATCGGCTGGATCCCCAGGTCCTGCGCACGCTGAGCCGACATCACGATCATGCACGAAGCACCATCAGTGATCTGCGACGAAGTACCGGCTGTCACGGTGCCGCCCTTTGGATTGAAGGCAGGCTTGAGGGCCGCCAGACTTTCCAGGGTGGTTTCCGGACGAATGGTTTCGTCGTAGTCGTACAGCTTCAGGAAGCCGTTTTCATCGTAACCCTGCATCGGGATGATTTCGTCTTTGAACTTGCCTTCCACCGTTGCCTTGTGGGCCAACTGGTGGGAACGCACGCCAAAGGCGTCCTGCTGCTCACGGGTAATGCCGTGCATCTTGCCAAGCATTTCCGCGGTCAGACCCATCATGCCCGAGGCTTTCGCCGCGTACAGCGACATGTGCGGGTTCGGATCGACACCATGCATCATGCTCACGTGGCCCATATGCTCGACGCCACCAACCACGAACACGTCACCGTTACCGGTCATGATCGCTTGCGCAGCGGTGTGCAGGGCACTCATCGACGAGCCACACAGGCGGCTGACGGTCTGACCAGCCGAGGTGTGCGGAATCTGGGTCATCAGCGACGCCATGCGCGCGATGTTCCAGCCCTGCTCCAGGGTCTGGTTGACGCAGCCCCAGATCACGTCCTCGACTTCCGCAGGATCGACCTTGGTGTTGCGCTCCAGCAGTTTGCTGATCAGGTGCGCCGACATGTCTTCGGCGCGGGTGTTGCGGTGCATGCCGCCCTTGGAGCGGCCCATCGGCGTACGACCGAAGTCGACAATCACGACGTCTCTAGGATTCAAGCTCATAAGTTCACTCTCACTCTAGTTGGGGGCGCTTAACCGAAGAAGCTCTGGCCGTTTTTGGCCATTTCGCGCAGCTTCGCGGTCGGGTGGTACAGCGCGCCCAAATCAGCGTACTGGTCAGCCAGGGCAACGAACTCGGCAACACCGATCGAATCGATGTAGCGCAGCGCACCGCCACGGAATGGAGGGAAACCGATACCGTAGACCAGACCCATGTCGGCTTCGGCAGCAGTTTCAACGATGCCGTCTTCCAGGCAACGCACGGTTTCCAGGCACAGCGGGATCATCATCCAGTTGATGATGTCTTCGTCAGTGACTTCGCGCTGCTCGTAAATGATCGGCTTGAGCACTTCCAGCACCGACGGGTCGGCGACTTTCTTCTGCTTGCCTTTCTTGTCAGCCTCGTAGGCGTAGAAGCCCTTGCCGTTCTTCTGACCCAGGCGCTTGGCTTCGTACAGCACGTCGATGGCCGAACGACGGTCATCCTTCATGCGATCCGGGAAGCCTTCAGCCATCACGTCACGACCATGGTGACCAGTGTCGATGCCGACCACGTCCATCAGGTACGCCGGGCCCATCGGCCAGCCGAACTTTTCCATGACCTTGTCGATACGCACGAAGTCCACACCGGCACTGACCAGCTTGGCGAAACCGCCGAAGTACGGGAACAGCACGCGGTTGACCAGGAAGCCCGGGCAGTCGTTGACCACGATCGGGTTCTTGCCCATTTTCTTGGCGTAGGCAACGGTGGTGGCAATCGCCAGCTCGCTGGACTTCTCGCCACGGATCACTTCCACCAGCGGCATCATGTGCACCGGGTTGAAGAAGTGCATGCCGACGAAGTTTTCCGGACGCTTGAGAGCCTTGGCCAGCAGGCTGATAGAGATGGTCGAGGTGTTGGACGCGAGGATGGTGTCCTCTTTGACCTTGTCTTCGACTTCAGCCAGCACCGCTTGCTTGACCTTCGGGTTCTCGACGACCGCTTCGACAACCAGATCAACGTGACCGAAATCGCCATAAGACAGGGTCGGACGGATGCCGTTGAGCACTTCAGCCATTTTCGCGGCAGTCATGCGACCTTTGTCAACGCGGCCCACCAGCAGTTTGGCGGCTTCGGCCAGGCCCTGCTCGATACCGTGCTCGTTGATGTCCTTCATCAGGATCGGCGTGCCTTTGGAGGCCGACTGATAAGCGATACCGCCACCCATGATGCCGGCACCCAGTACCGCAGCCTGCTTCACATCTTTGGCGATTTCGTCGTAGGCCTTGGCCTTTTTCTTCAGCTCCTGATCGTTCAGGAACAGACCGATCAGGCTCTGCGCAGCAGAAGTCTTGGCCAGTTTGACGAAACCGGCAGCTTCGACTTCCAGCGCCTTGTCACGACCGAAGTTCGCGGCTTTCTGGATGGTCTTGATCGCTTCCACCGGCGCCGGGTAGTTCGGGCCAGCCTGACCGGCTACAAAACCTTTGGCGGTTTCGAATGCCATCATTTGTTCAATGGCGTTCAACTTGAGTTTTTCAAGTTTTGGCTGACGCTTGGCCTTGAAATCAAACTCGCCGGAGATGGCGCGTTTGATCAGCTCAAGGGCAGCTTCCTGCAGCTTCTCCGGGGCAACCACGGCATCGACGGCGCTGACTTTCAGGGCGTCTTCAGGGCGGTTTTCCTTGCCAGCGGCAATCCACTCGATGGCATTGTCGACACCGATCAGGCGCGGCAGACGCACGGTACCGCCGAAGCCTGGGTAGATGCCAAGCTTGACTTCCGGCAGACCGATTTTGGCCTTGGTGGACATGACGCGATAGTCAGCCGCCAGGCACATTTCCAGACCGCCGCCCAGCGCGATGCCATTGATCGCTGCCACGGTCGGAACATTGAGGTCTTCGAAATCGCTGAAGATCTTGTTGGCTTCGAGATTGCCAGCAACCAGCTCGGCATCCGGCAGCTTGAAGTTGTCGACAAATTCGGTGATGTCGGCGCCGACGATGAACACGTCCTTGCCACTGCTGACGATCACGCCCTTGATCGAAGCATCTGCCTTGATGGTGTCCACGGCCTGACGCAGTTCGTTCAGGGTAAGACGGTTGAACTTGTTGACGGACTCACCCTTGAGGTCGAATTTCAATTCGACGATGCCACTTTCAAGAGCTTTAACCGTGATGGCTTTACCTTCGTAAATCATCAACTGATCTCCACGATATGGAAGCTGAACAGTACACGTCGGACGCAGGTAAATGGCTCGGCAGGACGCTTTTTCGTCGATGCTGACGCCTATCCACCCGGCACACCCGCCAACGCGATAGTCGGGATTCTGTAGGAGCAGTCTGTAAGACAAACGCTCAATTCATACGCCCGTTTGATTTGGGTATGTCACCTTCACGGAATTTCCGACAATTGTCAATCGCCCAAAATGCGGGTTGAAATACGACTTTGCGGTCACTTCCGCCGCACGCAAAGCCGCAACACAGCGCTGCATGCAAAGCCATTCATAGAATCAATAGTTAGAAAAGTCGCCCTAATTCACCGCGGGCCTTGTTTAACAGGCTACTCTGGCTGGACTACACGGAGATTCGCCGATCACGCAACGTCGAGTCAGCGACAAAAACAGTTACCGGCCTGCCTGGCCACCCCGCCCGATGAATCATGTCGGGCTTTTTATTGCTCGTCTGCCGGACCTTCCCCACCCTTGCGGTGGGAAAAGTCTACGAATCACGCCAGCGCCTTCAGAGTCGCGTCGATATCCTGCAAAACCGTGGCGTCGCCCTTCTCGCCCCAATACAAAGCGATCATCTGCTTGTCGGCCTCGACCTTGAACACGTTGCCGGGCAATTTTTCGAAATGATTGAGCAAAGCCCGGTCTTCGCAGATTTCCTGCCATTGATTGACCCACACGCCCGGCGATTTCTGCCAGTAGGCCCAGCACGCAGGCTGACTGCCGCGCCGCGGTCGATGGTACTGCGCGCAGGGGCTGGGAGGCTCCTGAGACAGCCAGTGCGGCCATTCCTGAGGCGCCAGTTGCATGGCCAGTCCGATGCGTCGCGCCTCCATGCGCAGGGCCATTCTTGCGCTTTGCACACGCGACGGGCGCAGCCATGCCAGTGGACTCAAGACCACCAGCAGGATTGACACCACTAGCCAGACCGTCATATCTCTACTCCCGACTTTAAATGAGCGCATTGCGTCACTTTGGAACCAGCGCGCTTGAAACCAGCCATACTTAACACTATTGAACCGTCACGAGGAGCACCTCATGCCCTACACCCATATCCTGGTCGCCGTCGACCTGACCGAAGAGTGCGACCCTGTGATTCACCGCGCCCGCGAGCTGGCGGCGAGCAATAGCGCCAAGCTGTCGCTGGTGCATATCGTCGAACCGATGGCGATGGCGTTCGGTGGCGACGTGCCGATGGATCTGTCACAACTGCAACAACAGCAGTTCGATCAGGCCAAGGAGCGCCTTGAGCGCTTGAAACAAAAATACACCGAGCTTGAAGGCGCCAACTGCCATTTGACCTATGGCCAGCCACGCCAGGAAATCCATCACTTCGCCAAGGACCAAACGTGCGATCTGATCGTGGTCGGCAGCCATGGCCGTCATGGCTTGGCGCTGTTGCTCGGATCCACCGCCAATGACGTACTGCACGGTGCTCCTTGCGACGTGCTCGCAGTGCACCTGGTGAAACGCTAACTCTGTGTAGGAGCTGCCGCAGGCTGCGATCTTTTGATCTTGGTTTTAAGATCAACAGATCGCAGCCTGCGGCAGCTCCTGCAAAAAGCCCGGCCTCACGCAAATGAGGCCGGGCTTTTTTGTCAGCCGATCAATCAGGCATCCAGCTCGGCCCAACGCTCCACCAACGCATCCAGCTCAGCCTGCAACTGCTCCAGCGAAGCAATGACCTTGGCCGTTTCCGCCGGCGGACGCTGATAGAAGCCAGCATTGGCCATTTCAGCCTCGACGGCAGCGATCTGCTGTTCCTTGGCATCGATATCGCCCGGCAACGCTTCCAGCTCGCGCTGCAGCTTGTAGCTCAGCTTCTTCTTGGCCGCCGGCGCCGCCGCGGCAGGTGCAGCAGCCACTGCCGGTTCAGCGGTAACCACCGCCGAATTCAAATCCGCCTTACCTGATTTGCTCTCGGTCACGCCCAGCAGACGCGGTGAGCCGCCCTGACGGATCCAGTCCTGATAACCACCCACATACTCACGCACCTTGCCTTCACCTTCGAAGACCAGGGTGCTGGTCACCACGTTGTCGAGGAATGCCCGGTCGTGACTGACCATCAGCACGGTGCCGTTGAAAGTCAGCAGCACTTCCTCAAGCAGTTCGAGGGTCTCGACGTCGAGGTCGTTGGTCGGTTCGTCGAGTACCAGCAGGTTCGCCGGTTTGCTGAACAGCTTCGCCAGCAGCAAGCGCGCACGCTCGCCACCCGACAGCGCCTTGACCGGCGTGCGTGCCCGCTGCGGGCTGAACAGGAAGTCGCCGAGGTAGCTCAGCACGTGGCGACTCTGGCCGTCGATGTCGATGAAATCACGACCTTCGGCGACGTTGTCGATCACGGTCTTTTCCAGATCCAGTTGATGGCGCAACTGGTCGAAATAAGCCACGTCGATTCGCGTGCCCTCCTCCACTTTGCCGCTGGTCGGTTGCAGACCATTGAGCATCAGTTTGAGCAGAGTGGTCTTGCCGGTACCGTTGGCGCCGAGCAGGCCGATACGGTCGCCGCGCTGCAGGACCATCGAGAAGTCCTTGATCAGGTACGGACCGTCCGGGTGATGGAAGCTGACATTTTCCAGCACCATGACTTGCTTGCCGGACTTGTCGGCGGTTTCCAGCTGGATGTTGGCCTTGCCGGTACGCTCGCGACGCTCACTTCGCTCTACGCGCAGGGCTTTCAGGGCGCGCACCCGGCCTTCGTTACGGGTACGACGGGCCTTGATGCCCTGACGGATCCACACTTCTTCCTGAGCCAGTCGCTTGTCGAACAGCGCGTTGGCGGTTTCTTCAGCGGCCAGCGCGGCTTCCTTGTGCACGAGGAAGCTGGCGTAGTCGCCGTTCCAGTCGATCAACCCGCCACGATCCAGTTCGAGGATACGCGTGGCGAGGTTCTGCAGGAAGGAACGGTCGTGCGTGATGAACAGCACGGCGCCCTGGAAATCCTTCAGCGCTTCTTCGAGCCAGGCAATCGCGCCGATGTCCAGGTGGTTGGTTGGTTCGTCGAGCAGCAGCAGATCCGGCTCGGACACCAGCGCCTGCGCCAGCAGCACGCGACGACGCCAGCCACCGGACAACTCGGCGAGGGTCTTGTCGGCCGGCAGCTGCAGGCGGCTCAGGGTGCTGTCGACCAGGGTCTGCAAGCGCCAGCCGTCACGCGCTTCGAGGTCGTGCTGGACGTGCATCAGCTTGTCGAGATCGGCGTCGGTGACGATGTTCTGGCTCAGGTGATGGTATTCCGCTAGCAACGCGCCGACACCGTCCAGGCCTTCGGCTACCACGTCGAACACGGTCCGCCCGTCGGCCACCGGCAATTCTTGCGGCAATTCGCCGATTTTCAGACCGGGGGCACGCCACACCGAACCGTCATCGGGCTTCTGGTCGCCCTTGACCAGCTTCATCATGCTGGATTTGCCAGTGCCGTTGCGGCCGATGATGCACACCCGCTCACCACGGGCGATCTGCCAGGACACCTTGTCCAACAACGGCATAGCGCCGAATGCAAGGGACACATCGCTGAATTTGAGCAGGGTCATGAGCTTCTCCAAAAACCGGGCGCGCATTCTACCTGAGTTAGGTCCTCAACAGGCCGGCAATTTGTCTGCCGAAGCACTCTGCACAACATTTGTTGCGAACTTGTGCTGCGAGGCCGGCAAAGCTTTCGCCCGTTGCTGGCAAAAGGCTAAGCTACAGACAATTCAGTGCTGGCCGAGGCCGGTGCTTGTCATGATTTCTCTGCCCGGATGTCTCATGCGCAGTCGCCTTTTCAGTGTCTTGTCCTGTCTGTTTTTTACCGCCGCTGCCGCTCAATCCGCCCAGGCGGTGGACCTGTCCACCCAACGCCAGTATTACGATGAAGCCAAGCGCGCCTTGGCCAAAGGCGATACCGGCCCGTATTTCCGTTACAGCCAGGCCCTGGCCGATTATCCGCTGGAACCGTACCTGGCCTACGATGAACTGACCGCGCGCCTGAAGACCGCGAGCAATGCCGAGATCGAGAAATTTCTCGCGGAGCACGGTGACCTGCCCCAGGCCAACTGGATGAAGCTGCGCTGGTTGCGCTGGCTCGCCGACCGTGGCGACTGGGCGACCTTCACCAGGTATTACGACCCGAAACTCAATTTCACTGAACTGGACTGCCTGAATGCGCAGTACCAGATCAGCAGCGGTCACAAGGCCGAGGGTTACGCCAACGCCGAAAAACTGTGGCTGACCGGCAAATCGCAACCGGCGGCCTGTGACGGGCTGTTCGGGATCTGGGCCGCCGACGGCCAACTGACCGAACAGAAACGCTGGGAACGCACCAAACTTGCCGCACAGGCACGCAATTACCCGCTGGCCAACAGTCTGGTCAACGGTCTGACCACCCTCGCCCCACGCGGTCGTCTGCTGGTGGATGTGGCGCAGAAACCCGAGCTGCTCAATCAGCCGTCGCGCTTCACCCCGGCCGACGAACCGATGTCCGACGTGGTCAGCCTCGGCCTGCGCCGCCTCGCCCGTCAGGATCCGGACAAGGCCATGGCCCTGCTCGACGGTTACGCCAGCAGCATGCATTTCTCCCGCGACGAGAAAGTGGCGATCGCCCGGGAAATCGGCCTGACCCTGGCCCGGCGTTTCGACAGCCGTGCGCTGGATGTGATGACCCAATACGACCCGGAACTGCGCGACAACACCGTTTCCGAATGGCGCCTGCGCCTGCTGTTGCGTCTGGCGCGCTGGGACGATGCCTATCAGTTGACCCGGCGCTTACCGCAGGATCTGGCGACCACCAATCGCTGGCGCTACTGGCAGGCGCGCAGCCTGGAACTGGCGCAGCCACAAAACCTGGAAGCGCAGACGCTGTACAGGAATCTGGCCAAGGAACGCGACTTCTACGGCTTCCTGGCCGCCGACCGCTCGCAATCGCCCTACTCGCTGATGAACAAGCCGCTGGTACTGAGCCAGGCCACCATCAACAAAGTGCGCAACACCCCCGGCGTGCGTCGCGCCCTGGAGTTTCATGCCCGTGGGCAGATCGTTGACGGGCGCCGCGAGTGGTATCACGTCAGCCGGCATTTCAGCCGTGACGAAATGGTCGCGCAGGCCAAACTGGCCTACGACCTCAAGTGGTACTTCCCGGCGATTCGCACCATCAGTCAGGCGCAATATTGGGACGACCTCGATATCCGCTTCCCGATGGCACACCGCGACACCCTCGTGCGAGAAGCCAAGACGCGCGGCTTGCATTCGAGCTGGGTGTTCGCCATCACCCGTCAGGAAAGTGCGTTCATGGACGACGCCCGCTCCGGCGTCGGCGCCAGCGGCCTGATGCAGTTGATGCCGGGCACCGCCAAGGAAACCGCGCGCAAGTTCAGCATCCCGTTGGCATCGCCGCAGCAAGTGCTCGATCCGGACAAGAACATCCAGCTCGGCGCCGCTTACCTAAGCCAGGTGCACAGCCAGTTCAACGGCAACCGCGTCCTCGCCTCCGCCGCCTACAACGCCGGCCCGGGCCGCGTGCGTCAGTGGCTGCGCGGCGCCGATCACTTGAGTTTCGACGTGTGGGTGGAAAGCATCCCGTTCGACGAAACCCGCCAGTACGTGCAGAACGTGCTGTCGTACTCGGTGATCTACGGCCAGAAGCTCAACTCACCGCAACCGCTGGTGGATTGGCATGAGCGGTATTTCGACGACCAATGACCTGTAGGAGCTGCCGAAGGTTCGGGCCGCGTTCGGACGATCTTTTGCTCTTCCATAAAAAATGCCCGCTTTCGAAGATGCGGGCATTTTTTATGGAAGACCAAGATCAAGATCAAAAGATCGCAGCCTTCGGCAGCTCCTACACCGCTATCGCGTGGCCGTCGTTGAATTGCAATGACGCCAGCCGCGCATACAGCGGATTGCTCACGATCAGCTCCTGATGCGTGCCGATCGCCATCAGCTTGCCTTGGTCCATCACCGCGATCCGGTCGGCGTTTTTCACCGTGGCCAGGCGATGCGCAATCACCAGCGTGGTGCGGTTTTGCATCAGGCTGGGCAAGGCTTCCTGAATCAAATGCTCGCTCTGCGCATCGAGGGCACTGGTGGCTTCGTCCAGCAGCAGGATCGGCGCATCCACCAGCAACGCGCGGGCAATCGCCAGGCGCTGGCGCTGACCACCGGACAGCCCCAGACCGCCGTCGCCAAGATGCGTCTGGTAACCGTTGGGCATCTTCTCGATAAAGTCGTGGGCGTGGGCGATTCGCGCCGCTTCCTTGACCTGCTCCAGCGTCGCGTTGGCATTACCGTAGCGAATATTTTCCTCGACGCTGCCAAAAAACAGCGCGGGCGATTGCGAAACCAGGGCGAAATGCCGGCGCAGGTCCAGCGGATCGAGACGGGTCAGCGGCACACCGTCGATCAGGATCTGCCCTTCTAGCGGGTCATAGAAACGCAACAACAAGTCGTAGACCGTGGACTTACCGGCGCCGGATGGCCCGACCAGCGCCAGGGTTTCACCGGCGCGGATGGTCAGACTCAGGCCGTTGACGGCGTAGCTTTCGGGACGCGACGGGTAGGAAAAACGCACATCCTGCAATTGCAGTTCGCCCTTGACTCGCTCCGGTAAGGTCACCAGTCCGGTGGAGGGTGGCTGGATGATGTTCTGCGAACTGAGCAATTCAGCGATGCGCTCGGCGGCACCCGCCGCCCGCTGCAGTTCACCGATCACTTCGCTCAAGGTGCCGATCGCACTGCCGACGATCAGGCTGTAGAAGACGAACGCGGCCAGTTCGCCACCGGTGATGCGCCCGGCAATCACGTCCATGCCGCCGACCCACAACATCACTGCCACCGCGCCGAGCACCAGCACGATCACCATGGTGATCATCCACGAACGCTGGAAGATGCGTTTGCGTGCGGTATCGAAAGCTTCCTCGACCGTGCTCGCGAAACGCCGCTCATCCTGCACCTGGTGGTTGTACGCTTGCACGGTTTTGATCTGGCCGAGAGTTTCGGAAACATAGCTGCCGATATCGGCGACCCGGTCCTGACTCAGCCGCGACAGATTGCGTACACGCCGACCGAAAATCAGAATCGGCGCGACCACGAATGGCAAGGCAATCACCACGATGCTGGTAAGTTTTGCGTTGGTCACGAACAGCAACACCACGCCACCGATCACCATCAACAGGTTGCGCAAAAACATCGACAGTGACGAACCGATCACCGATTGCAGCAGCGTGGTGTCGGCGGTCAGTCGCGACTGGATTTCCGAACTGCGGTTGTTCTCATAGAACCCGGGGTGCAGATAGACCAGATGGTTGAACACCTCGCGCCGGATATCGGCCACGCAGCGCTCGCCGATCCATGACACCCAGTAAAACCGCGCGAACGTGCCCACCGCCAGGCCCAGCACCATCAGCATGAAGATGCCGATGCTCTGGTTCAGTTGATGCGGCGACTGGGTCATGAAGCCCCGATCGACCAGCAGTTTGATCCCCTGCCCCATCGACAACGTGACGGCCGCGGTAACGATCAACGCCAGCAGCGCGCCGCAGACTTGCCAGCGGTAAGGCGCCAGAAATCGACTGGTCAGGCTCAGCGCTCGACGGTGCCGGGAGGAAAGCTTCGAGATCATTCAGGTACACATCCGTGTTGATGAAAGGCCTAGCCTAAACCTTCTTGAGGCGGAACTCTGTAAATCACAATGAGTCAGGTTAAATATGCCCCCAAAGACTAGGCCATAGTTGCTATTGGTCTAATGTCCCGGTTGAGACGAGCGGTCATTTCTGGTGGAGTGGAGATGCCGCTTTTGACAGTCCCCAGAGAGTTGTCACAGCCTGGTCACGTGGCGGTTTTAATCTACGCACGCACCCTGATGAGGAGACAGGCCATGTCCTTGCAACACCGCAGCGAAGACAAGATTCAAGTGATCCGCACGCAGCCAGACCAGTCTCTGGGTTGCTCGATTATCGATGAGCAGGGCCGCGAAGTACCGATCACTGAAGACATGATCCAGAACGCCTGCCGCGAACTGGAGAAGCGATTGGTCAAGCCTGCCGAACAAAAGTGATATAGCCAGCATCTCCTGACCCGGTCCTTGGTTGATCGGGTTTTTTATGCGTGTTGTTCTGTATGTGGTGGTTTGTGATGCTGTGCGATGTTGCATGATGATCTGTGTAGGAGCTGCCGAAGGCTCCTACAGAGGCCAGCGTAAACCTGTGGGAGCGAGCTTGCTCGCGAAAGCGCCGACTCGGTCCCTAGACCACCACCGCCCCCAGCGCCGCCACCATCTGCCGCAACACCGCCGACTCTCCCTCAATCCGCACCTTCAGCCCTTCGATCTCGCGCCGCACCGGATACTGCTTGCGCAACACATCGAACGCCGCACGCTGTTCACCGACGTTGCCTACAAGACTGCGACGGAAATCTGCATCGTCGCGGCGCGGGTCGTACACCCCACGGCACAACATCGCCAGCGCCCAGGCCGGATCGCTGTCCGCATGCAGGGTCACTTCTGACAACCACGGCGCGGGGAGCAAGTCATTGAGCGGGATGCTCGCCGGTTGGCCGATGAATGCGCAGTACGCCTGATATATCTGCGCGGTCCCACGTTGCTTGCCATCGAGGCTGTAACCGGCAATGTGCGGGGTCGCCAGTACGCAGAGTTCGGCCAACGCCACATCGACCTCGGGCTCTGCCTCCCAAACGTCGAGCACCGCTTGCAGGTCCTCGCGCTGCAGCAGCACTTTGCGCAGCGCGGCGTTATCCACCACCGGGCCACGCGCGGCATTGATCAGCCAGGTACCGGGTTTGAGCTGCTGCAGACGCTGCTGATCGAACAGATGCCAAGTGGCGTCTTCACCGCTGCGGGTCAACGGCGTGTGCAGGCTGATCACGTCACACTGCTCGATGATCTGCTCCAGGCTGACATAGTCGCCGCCCTCGCCCGCCTGACGCGGCGGATCGCAGACCTTCACGCTCCAGCCCAAACCTTTGAGTACCTTGATTAGCCGACTACCGACCTCGCCGGCACCGACCACGCCATAGGTGCGCTGCGGCAGATCTACACCCTCGATTTCGGCGAGGGTCATCAGGCTGCCGAGGACATAGTCGACCACCCCTCGGGCGTTGCAACCGGGGGCGCTGGACCAGGTGATCCCCGCTTCGGCGAAATAATCGAGATCAAGATGATCGGTGCCGATGGTGCACGTACCGACGAAACGTACCCGACTGCCTTCCAGCAACGCCCGGTTGACGTTGGTCACCGAGCGCACCAGCAGCACATCGGCCTGTTCGACCGTGGCCCGGTCGATGGAGCGGCCCGGCACCCGGCGGATTTCGCCGAAACCGGCAAAAAAGGCATCGAGCAACGGGATATTTTCGTCGGCAACAATCAGCATGGCGGGCTCCTTTGGCGGATCGGCAGTTTAACTGTAGGAGCTGCCGCAGGCTGCGATCTTTTGCTTTTGTTTTTCGGATTGAGGTCAATCGCTCGCGACCTGCGGCAGCGCCTGAAGATTACAAATCCGCAACAGAGGATTTTTCCTGACTGTCACGTCAACGGCGTAGAATGCGGCGCCTTGCGCATCAACAGCTGTGGACGCTTTGCCTGTGAATTCTGTAACTGAAAAACCTGTCGCCGTTACCCTCACCCGCCCCGCGCGGATTCGTCTGGAGTTGAAAAATCTCCTCGGCCTGGCGCTGCCGATCATCATCGCGCAACTGGCGACCACGGCCATGGGCTTCGTCGATGCCGTGATGGCCGGCCGCGTCGGGCCCAAGGATCTGGCTGCGGTGGCACTGGGCAACTCGATCTGGGTCCCGGTGTTCCTGTTGATGACCGGCACCTTGCTGGCCACCACGCCGAAAGTCGCCCAGCGTTTTGGCGCCGGCACCCACAGCGAGATCGGCCCGATCGTCCGTCAGGCCTTGTGGCTGGCGTTGGTGGTCGGGCTGATCGCGACCTCGATGCTGGTCGCCGCCGAGCCGGTGCTGCACCTGATGAAGGTCGATCCCGAGCTGATCGGCCCGTGCATGCAGTACTTGCATGGCATCGCCAGCGGCCTGCCGGCAGTGGCGTTCTATCACGTGCTGCGCTGCACCAGTGACGGCATCGGCCGAACTCGCCCGGCGATGGTGCTGGGCTTGTGTGGGCTGGCGTTGAACATTCCCCTGAACTACGTCTTCATTTATGGCCACTTCGGCGTGCCGGCCATGGGCGGCGTCGGCTGCGGCTGGGCCACGGCCATTGTCATGTGGGTGATGGCGCTGGGCCTGGCCGGTTGGGAGCGCTGGGCACCGGCCTATCGTTCGAGCGAAATCTTCAGCCGCTTCGACTGGCCGCAATGGGCGGTGATCAAACGCCTGCTGGCGATTGGTCTGCCAATCGGCATCGCGGTGTTTGCCGAGTCGAGCATCTTCGCCGTAATCGCCCTGCTGATCGGCAGCCTCGGCGCCACCGTCGTCGCCGGGCACCAGATTGCGCTGAACGTCAGCTCGCTGGTGTTCATGATTCCCTATTCGCTGGGTATGGCGGTGACCGTGCGTGTCGGCCAGGCTCTGGGCCGTGAAGAACCGCGTGAAGCGCGCTTTGCCGCGGGTGTCGGCATGGGCACTGCGCTGGCCTACGCCTGCCTGTCGGCGAGCATGATGCTGTTGCTGCGCGAGCCGATTGCCTCGATCTACACCGCTGACCCGACGGTGATCCACATTGCGGCGATGCTGATTGTGTACTCGGCGCTGTTCCAGTTTTCCGACGCGATCCAGGTCACCGCCGCCGGCGCTCTGCGTGGTTATCAGGACACCCGGGTGACGATGATCCTGACCCTGTTCGCCTATTGGGGCATCGGCCTGCCGGTGGGTTACGCCTTTGGCCTGACCGACTGGCTCGGCGAACCACGCGGCCCGAGCGGGTTATGGCAGGGTCTGATCGTCGGGTTGAGCTGTGCGGCACTGATGTTGTCGATCCGCCTGACGCGCAGTGCGCGCAAGCGTATTCGGATCAGTCGTTCGGTGGGCTAAGCCCACTTAACGCAAGGCAAAAAAATGTGGGAGCGAGCTTGTTCGCTCCCACATGGCTTGTTGCGTATGTCTGGCGTCAGGCTTGTTTCTTGCGGATCCAGTACAGATAAGTACCGGCCTCTTCGTGCTGGCCGACCAGCTCATGGTCGAGGAAGACGCAGAACTTGGGAATGTCGCGACGGGTCGAGGGATCGGTGGCGATCACCTTGAGCAGGCCGCCAGGCACCAGATCACGAATGTGCTGGTGCAGCATCATCACCGGCTCCGGGCAATTGAGGCCGCTGGCGTCGAGGGTGCCGTCGACCGGGGTATCGATCATTTCACTCATGATTCACTCCTGAAACTGGCCGGCATTGTCGCGCATTGCCGGGTGCTCAGTCATCTGTAGTGTTACGCCACACCCCTGCAGGAGCTGCCGCAGGCTGCGATCTTCTGATCTTTTAAAAGCAAAGATCGCAGCCTGCGGCAGCTCCTACAGGGATCTTTGGTGTTAGCGGGTTTTGGCTTTCTTGGTCTCATGCCGACGCAAATGGCAGGTCACTTCCTCGCGGTCGTGATACAGCTGCTTGCAGCCGATATCGACCTTGATCCCGCGGGCCTTGAAACCCTCGGCGATGCGCTCTAGCAAGCGTTTCACCTCGGCGTAGCGTTGCTTCATCGGCAACTTGAGGTTGACCACCGCTTCGCGGCAATGGCCCTCGCCGATCCACTCTTCGAGCATCGCCGCATTACGTGCGGGCTTCTCGACGATGTCGCAGACCATCCAGTCCACCGGTTGCTTGGGCTTGAAGGTGAAACCGTCAGCCATCAAGTGCTGCACCAGACCGGTGTCCATCAGGCTCTCGGCCATCGGTCCGTTGTCGATGGCGGTCACCAGCATGCCGCGGTTGACCAGTTGCCAGGTCCAGCCGCCCGGCGCGGCGCCGAGGTCGACGCCGGTCATGTCGCTGTGCAGGCGCTCGTCCCATTGATCACGCGGGATGAAGTGGTGCCAGGCCTCCTCCAGTTTCAATGTCGAACGGCTGGGCGCCTCGCGTGGAAACTTCAGGCGCGGAATGCCCATCGGCCACATCGCCGAGTTGCCAGCGTCGGCCATGCCGAGGAACACTTCGCGGCCACTTTTGAAGGTCAGCAGCAGGCGCGGCTTGCTGGCGTCCTCCACCAGTTTTCCGGCAGCGATCAGCGCCTTGCGCAGTGGGCCTTCAAACTTCTTGCAGAAATTCGACAGTTCTTTGCCGTCATTGGTGTCGACCACTTCCAGCCACAGGCTGCCGAACACCGGGAAATCGGCCATGTGCGCGAGGATCACGCTGATCCGGTCGTTTTCCGGCAGATCGATGAAGATCCCGCGCGCCCATTGCCGCGGGAAAATCAGCTCGGCAAAACGCTGGCCGCGCATCAGGCGCTCGGCGCCATCCGCTTCGGTGCAGACAAACTCGGCGTAGGCCGTGGCCGCTTTGGCCTTGGCGTAACCGGCGAC
This sequence comes from Pseudomonas sp. Eth.TT006, assembly GCF_054456575.1. Classification (NCBI taxonomy): domain Bacteria; kingdom Pseudomonadati; phylum Pseudomonadota; class Gammaproteobacteria; order Pseudomonadales; family Pseudomonadaceae; genus Pseudomonas; species Pseudomonas sp. Eth.TT006. The sequence continues at coordinate 73,720 of NZ_JBTJEN010000019.1, forward strand.
GTTCAAGCGGGCGGCGAGGTCGGAAATCTCCGAACAGACTTCGCCTTCGAAGCCTGGCCGGCAATGCATGAATAGGGTGTTCATTCTTACTCCTGGGCAGAGGGCGGACATTCGGCCCCTGCACGATGCTCAAGCTCTGCGTTGCAGCACAGCCTGTCACGAAAACCGGCGCATGATAGCCGAAGTCGGAACCTTGGTTTCGCTCATAGAGTCCAGTTATTAGCCAGCTAATGAAAACAGGGCTACGGTGATAGCTCTGTCTGTCCACTCAGTCCGTAGCCGTGCGGACTCAAAGGAGTGATCGTAATGCCGTCCCTCGATAGCTTGAAAACCCTCAAAACCCTGCAAATCGACGACAAGACCTACCATTATTTCAGTTTGCCGGATGCCGCGAAAAGTCTTGGCAATATCGACCAGTTGCCGATGTCGTTGAAAGTCCTGCTGGAAAACCTGCTGCGCTGGGAAGACGAAAAAACCGTGACCGGCGCCGATCTCAAGGCGATTGCCGCGTGGCTCAAGGAGCGCCGCTCCGATCGGGAAATTCAGTACCGTCCGGCCCGCGTACTGATGCAAGACTTTACCGGGGTCCCCGCCGTGGTCGATCTGGCCGCGATGCGCGCGGCGATGGCCAAGGCCGGCGGCGATCCGCAGCGAATCAACCCGCTGTCGCCGGTGGACCTGGTGATCGACCACTCGGTGATGGTCGACAAATTCGCCACCGCCAGCGCTTTCGAGCAGAACGTCGACATCGAAATGCAGCGCAACGGCGAGCGTTACGCGTTTCTGCGCTGGGGCCAGAGCGCCTTCGACAACTTCAGCGTAGTGCCGCCGGGCACCGGGATCTGCCACCAGGTCAACCTCGAATACCTCGGGCGCACGGTGTGGACCAAGGATGAGGATGGCCGCACTTACGCATTTCCCGACACCCTGGTCGGCACCGACTCCCACACCACCATGATCAACGGCCTCGGCGTACTCGGCTGGGGCGTCGGCGGGATCGAGGCCGAAGCGGCGATGCTCGGCCAGCCGGTGTCGATGCTGATTCCGGAAGTGATCGGCTTCAAACTCACCGGCAAGCTCAAGGAAGGCATCACCGCCACCGACTTGGTGTTGACCGTCACGCAGATGCTGCGCAAGAAAGGTGTGGTCGGCAAATTCGTCGAGTTCTACGGTGACGGCCTCGCCGACTTGCCCCTGGCAGATCGCGCGACCATCGCCAACATGGCCCCGGAGTACGGCGCGACCTGCGGCTTCTTCCCGGTCGACGACGTGACCCTGGAATACTTGCGCCTGTCCGGCCGCCCGAGCGAAGTGGTGAAACTGGTCGAGGCTTACACCAAGGCCCAGGGCCTGTGGCGCCTACCGGGCCAGGAGCCGCTGTTCACTGACAGCCTGGCGCTGGACATGGGCAGCGTCGAAGCCAGCCTGGCCGGGCCGAAACGCCCGCAGGACCGGGTCTCGTTGCCGAATGTGGCGCAGGCCTTCAGTGATTTCATCGACCTGCAATTCAAACCCACCAGCAAGGAAGAAGGTCGTCTGGAAAGCGAAGGTGGCGGCGGTGTGGCCGTGGGCAACGCTGATCTGGTCGGCGAAACCGATTACGAATACGAAGGCCACACCTATCGCCTGAAAAACGGCGCGGTGGTGATCGCCGCGATCACCTCCTGCACCAACACCTCCAACCCGAGCGTGATGATGGCCGCCGGTCTGCTGGCGAAAAAAGCCGTGGAGAAAGGCCTGACGCGCAAGCCGTGGGTCAAGAGTTCGCTGGCCCCCGGTTCGAAAGTAGTCACCGACTATTACAAGGCGGCGGGGCTGACAAAATACCTCGATCAGCTTGGTTTCTCGCTGGTCGGTTATGGTTGCACCACCTGTATCGGCAACTCCGGGCCATTGCCGGAACCGATCGAGAAAGCCATTCAGCAAGCCGACCTTACCGTGGCCTCGGTGCTGTCGGGCAACCGCAACTTCGAAGGCCGGGTCCATCCGCTGGTCAAGACCAACTGGCTGGCCTCGCCACCCTTGGTGGTCGCTTATGCCCTCGCCGGCAGTGTGCGCACCGACATAAGCACGGAACCGCTGGGCAACGACCTGCAAGGTAATCCGGTGTACCTGCGCGATATCTGGCCAAGCAGCAAAGAAATCGCCGATGCGGTGAGTCAGGTCAACACCTCGATGTTCCACAAGGAATACGCCGAGGTGTTTGCTGGCGACGAGCAATGGCAGGCGATCGAGGTGCCGCAGGCCGCCACCTATGTCTGGCAGGACGACTCGACCTACATCCAGCATCCGCCGTTCTTCGACGACATTTCCGGGCCGCTGCCGTTGATCGCCGATGTCAAAGGTGCGCGGGTTCTGGCGCTGCTCGGCGACTCGGTGACCACCGACCACATCTCGCCTGCCGGTAATATCAAGGCAGACAGCCCGGCCGGTCGCTATCTGCGCGAGAAAGGCGTGGAACCGCGGGATTTCAACTCCTACGGCTCACGGCGCGGCAATCATGAAGTGATGATGCGCGGTACGTTTGCCAACATCCGGATCCGCAACGAAATGCTCGGCGGCGAAGAAGGCGGCAACACCATCTACATCCCGAGCGGGGAGAAGATGGCGATCTACGATGCAGCCATGCGCTATCAGGCTGACGGCACCCCGCTGGTGGTGGTTGCCGGTCAGGAATACGGCACGGGCTCCAGTCGCGACTGGGCGGCCAAAGGCACCAATCTGCTGGGGGTCAAAGCGGTGATCGCGGAAAGTTTCGAGCGAATCCACCGTTCCAACCTGGTGGGCATGGGCGTGTTGCCGCTGCAATTCAAGCTGGATCAGAACCGCAAGAGCCTCAACCTCACCGGCAAGGAAAGCTTCGAAATTCAGGGCTTGACCGGTGTGGAACTGACCCCGCGGATGAGTCTGCCGCTGGTGATTACCCGTGAAGATGGGCGCCAGGAGAAGATCGAGGTGTTGTGCCGCATCGATACGTTGAATGAGGTGGAGTACTTCAAGTCGGGCGGCATCCTGCATTACGTATTGCGCCAACTGATCGCCTCATAACCGCAAACCCGTGTAGGAGCTGCCGCAGGCTGCGATCTTTTGACTTTGGCTTTTAAAAGCAGATCAAAAGATCGCAGCCTGCGGCAGCTCCTACAGAGGGGTGTTGTACTTTTCTACAGGCGAAAAAAAACCCGCCGAAGCGGGTTTTTCCCAAGACCATTATCGACTCCCTGTCGGCAGCGAATCCTTGCTATGGTCGATCATCCGTGATCCTGAAACACTCCCTGTGTCTCAGTTGATGGGTGTAGATTACGCGGTGGATCCAATCGGCAATAGTCGAAAAAGCTACTACCGCGTGTAAGACATTCGCTATACAACCCCTTCCGAAAACCCCTAGTTCCGTCAGCCATTTTCGCGTTCACGGGCCTTGGCGCTTTCGGTGAGAAACAGTTCCAGCCGGCTCAGTTGTTCCTCCCAGCCACGACTGTCCATGTAATACGCCTCTTTCTGCCGCACATCGGGAATATGCGCAAAGCCGGATTCGGAGACCTTGAGCAAAGTGCCACCCTCGTAATCCTGCAGTTCGAATTTGACCAGCGTCGTCGGCTCCTGGGAGTAATCGATTTTCGGATTTACCGCGTAAGGGTGCCAGCGAAACGAAAACAATTGCTGCGGCTCGACCCGCTCGACCAGCACGTTCCACAACACGTGCTCATAACCGGGATAGGTGACCTGCCCCTGCGTCCATTCACCGGCGATGAACCGCCGCCCCTCCAGCGCTACACCAAACCACTGACCAAACGCCTCGGCATCGACCAACGCACGCCAGACATAAGAACGCGGCGTCTTGAGCATGATTTTGCGTTCGAAACTATTGGGTACGGGTTTCATAAGTCACCTCCTGTTCTGAACACTAGGCTTGTATGACCACATGTCCAATCTGAAGTTGTATCAAAGCCATGCACGGATTCCGCGTAGCGGAAACATTCGGCGGCATTTCCGCGCATTGAATGAGTGATTGTCTGAGGCAATCCGGCCAGCGAACCTGTTACCTTTTCCAGCAACGCAACAAACAAGGATCCAGCATGCAGCCCTCCCTTGCCGAACGTTATCGTGGCGCCCTCCTCGGCCTCGCTTGCGGCGACGCCGTTGGCACTTCAGTGGAGTTCAAGCCGCGCGGCTCTTTCCCGCCGCTGACAGACATGGTCGGTGGCGGCCCTTTCCACCTCAAACCGGGGCAATGGACGGATGACACCTCGATGGCGCTATGCCTGGCAGAAAGCCTGCTGAGCAAAAAAACCTTCGACGCGATGGATCAGATGGGACGCTATCTGAACTGGTGGCAATGGGGGTATCTCAGCTCGACGGGTGAGTGTTTCGATATTGGCATGACCGTCAGTCAGGCACTGGCGCAGTATCAGCAAACCGGTCAGCCCTTTGCCGGTTCAACTGATCCATATACCGCGGGCAACGGCTCGCTGATGCGCCTGGCGCCGGTGGTGCTGTTTTACTTTCCGGACCTGCAACAGATCCGCCACTTTGCCAGCGAGAGTTCGCGGACCACCCATGGCGCCCCTGAAGCCATCGAATGCTGCCAATTACTTGCCGAACTGATCGCCAGGGCGCTGCTCGGCGCCTCCAAGGCAGAGTTGCGCCGATTGCGACTCTCTACCTTCACTCAAGCCAAGGTCGCCGCGCTCAGCCGAGGTGACTACCTGGCCAAGCCTATCAACGAAATCCGCGGCAGCGGCTACAGCGTCGACTCATTGGAAGCCGCGCTGTGGTGTTTTCAGCAAACCGACAATTTTGCTGCGGCGATTCTGCAAGCCGCCAACCTCGGCGACGATGCTGACACCACTGCCGCTATCGTCGGTCAACTGGCCGGCGCCTATTACGGCGTTCGGGCGATTCCTGCCCACTGGCTGGAAATGCTCCATGACGGTGAAGAAATAGCAGCCACCGCGGATCGTCTGCTCGAAGCATCCCGGTTACACGTTCCTGGATCGAAGCACCACAACCGCTAGACTCTTGCGCACTATCCTCCGACACAGTGAAATTTCCCATGTCCCCACGCTTTTTTCTGGCCCTGACACCCTTTCTGTTTACACCCATAGCCGACGCTGCTGTCAATTGCGCCAATGCCAACGACCAAGCCACCATGAACCAATGTGCCGGGCAGGAATTCAAGGCGGCGGACAAGGAGTTGAACGCGGTATATCAACAGATCACCGGGCGTTTGAAGGACAACCCGGATGGCAAAAAGCTGCTGGTGAGTGCGCAGCGAGCGTGGGTCGGTTTTCGTGATGCCGAGTGCAAGTTCTCCGCGTCCGGGGTGGAAGGCGGAAGTGTTTATCCGTTGATTTACAGTAACTGCCTGACGAGTGTGACCAAGATGCGAGTCGAAGCGCTTAAGCAGTATCTGAAATGTCAGGAAGGTGACATGAGTTGCCCGGTGCCTGGGGCCTGATATTTGATATTCCGCTGTTTCTGTCGCCAGGGTGTCTTTGATACTGTCAGCCAGCTTTACCATCTCCGCGTGGGAGCGGCCGAGAAGCGATCACCTGCAAACCTCAAACTAATTATTGTCATTCGATAATTTATCATCGAGAATTCGCTACCCAATTGAAACAACCAGGAATTCTCATGAGTACTCACATCAACGGATTGGCGCCGCAGCGCATGCACTGGATCGGGCTGCTGGCAGCGATTCTTGTCTGGGTTCTGGGCGTGACGGAGGTCAGCGGTAACGCGACGATATGGTTCTTCAAAAAGGATGAAATGCTGGCGGGCCTGCTCTATGCCTTTGCCGAAGGCTCACCGCAATTGCTTGATCCATTTGTCGAAGGCGCGTTGCTCGATCCCGATACCTGGCTATCGCCAGTGGTTACCGCGTTGATTGTCTTTCTGGACTTCCTGCCCGTGGTCCTGTCGACTTACGCGTTATGGCTGACCGGGTTGTTTTTCCTGCGCCTGTCGCGCGGCGAAACCTGGACCGATCGCAATATCAGGGTCCTGTGGCGCGTAGGGGTTCTGTGCATCGTTTCTCCGGCAACCTACCCACTGATAGAAACCTTGCAAGGTCTGGCGCTGTCGATAGATCTGCCGCCAGGAGACAGGATTTTCCAGTTCTCGATCGGCCTTTCTTCCGCCTCTGCCTACGAGATAATCAAAGGCGTATTGCTGTGCATATTTTCAATTATCATGCGTGACGCAAAAGCACTCAGCGATGAGCAAAGTCAATACATATAGAACAACATAATGACCATTATCGTCCGCCTTGACGTTGTCATGGCCACGCAAAAAATTCGCTCGAAAGAACTGGCCGCCCTGTTAGGCATCACCGAGGCCAACTTGTCATTGCTCAAGAATGGCAAGGTCAAGGGCGTGAAGATGGCCACCCTCGATAAACTCTGCGCAGCGCTCGACTGCCAGCCTGGCGATCTACTGGAATACCAGAAAGACTGAGCCCTGCTGACGACGAGTTATTTATCGCTCGCCTCATACGTTTACTTTTATTCAATCCTTAGTTGTAAGGCGACCTTGTCATGTCCCGTTATTTGCCCTGCGTCCTGTTAATACTGACGGCGTTGCTAGGCGGCTGCGCCACACAAATAGACGTTGCACTCAATGCAATACCCGACCCCGACTATCCGTTCGACCGAAAGGCAACCGTGCTGGTGACCTCGGCCAACAGCGCCGATGAAAACGCGCTGAATGCTCGCTACTATCTTCGCGACATGGTGAATGCGCTGAAAGACCGGGGCTTCCAGGAGGTTTACACCGACGCTACCCTGCCCGGAAATCACGCGCCGATCAAAATGATCCTCACGCTTGATATCGGTAGCCGACAAGTGTCTTACCGTTATACGGCCACCGACTATGGACAAGTGCCGACCAGCACTACGACTGTGTGCAAGAACACCAAGAAGAAAGATGACCGGCTGACCTGCACCAGTAAGCCCACCACGACTTATGGCCCAGTGGGTACTTCAGAGCGAATTGGCTATACCACGCTCAGTACCTTTACTGTCACGGCCAAGGATGAAGCGAGTAAACGCACGGTGTACCTGCTGCGGGCGTCGTCTTATAACGAGGACTGTCAGGCGGCCAAGGTCGAAGCCTTCCTGGTCGAACAAGGTTTGCAGCAACTGAACTTCGAGGACCGTGTGCAACGCAACTACCGCGTCACGATGCCCGAGGGCTATAGCTGCAAATAGTGCGCATCCAGCACAGGCTCAGTTATGACCCTGTGCTGCGATGCTCCTCCCGGTTAAACGTGCGGATCACCCGGTGGTTTGCTCGGCGCGGCGTATTGCGGCTTGAGGTGCCCGTCCTGGTCCAGCAGCCAGGCATCCATGATCTGCCGCACCACTGGACCGGCCACCCGCCCACCGGCCTCACCGTTCTCAATCATTACCGAGATAGCAATCTTCGGGTGCTCCGCCGGAGCGAAGCCAACGAACAAGGCGTTGTCGCGGTGGCGCTCGAGGGTCTTCTCGCGGTTGTAGCGCTCACCCTGCTTGATCGCCACCACTTGCGCCGTACCACTTTTGCCGGCAATGCGGTATTGCGCACCGGCTGCAGCGGCGCGCGCAATACCTCGGGCGTCGTGCATCACCATCTGCATGCCGTGGTTGACCTGATCCCAGTCATGCGGATTCTTCAGCAGGATGTTGGGCATTGGATGTTCGTCAACCGGCGCCACACCATCGACCGTTTTGGCCAGATGCGGGCGGTTCCACACACCTTTGTTGGCGATCAGTGCGGTGGCCTGAGCCAACTGCAGCGGCGTGACCTGCATATAACCCTGACCGATGCCAAGGATCACCGTTTCCCCCGGAAACCACGCCTGACGGCGGGTGGCGCGTTTCCAGGCCTGTGACGGCATCAAACCGGGCGACTCTTCAAACATGTCCAGCGATACTTTCTCGCCAAGACCGAACATGGCCATGTAATCGTGCAGGCGATCGATGCCGAGCTTGTGCGCCAAGTCGTAGAAGTAGGTGTCATTGGAGCGCATGATGGCCGCGTCCATGTCCACCCAGCCGTCACCACTGTGGTTCCAGTTGCGGTATTTGTGATCGAAATCCGGGAGCTGGTAGTAGCCGGGGTCGAAGACACGGGTCTGTGGGGTAACGACGCCCGTATCCAGACCGGCAATGGCCACTTCTGGCTTGATGGTCGAACCTGGCGCGTACAGACCGCGCAGCACACGGTTGAACAGCGGGCGGTCGATCGAGTCACGCAGCGCCGAATACTCCTTGGCGCTGATACCGGTGACGAACAGATTCGGGTCGAAACTCGGATTGCTGACCATAGCCAGCACCTCACCGGTGGACGGGTCCAGCGCGACCACTGAACCGCGCCGGTCCCCCAGTGCCGCTTCGGCGGCTTCCTGCAACTTGACGTCCAGGCTCAGCACAATGTTTTTGCCAGGCACCGGATCGGTGTGCTTGAGCACCCGCAGCACTCGGCCTTGGGCGTTGGTCTCAACCTCTTCGTAGCCAACGTGGCCGTGCAGCTGCGCTTCGTAAAAACGCTCGATTCCGGTTTTGCCGATAGATTGCGTGCCGCGGTATTCAACCGAGTCCAGCGTCTTGGATTCTTTCTCGTTGATCCGCCCAACGTAACCGATTGAATGCGCAAAGTGCGGGCCTAATGGGTAATGCCGAACAAACTGCGGCTCGACATCCAGACCCGGCAGACGGAATTCGTTGACGGCCAACACGGCGATCTGCTCTTCGGTCAATTCGTAGAACAGCGTCACCGGGGTGAATGGATGCCGGGATTGCTTCATGGCCTTATCGAATACGGTACGGTCTTCAGCGGGCAGGTGCAGGAGGTTGATAACCTCGTCCAGTTCATGATTGACGTTCGTGGCGCGTTCGCGGGTGATGACCAGGTTGTAACTGGGACGGTTATCGGCGAGCAGCACACCGTTGCGATCGTAGATCAGGCCGCGGGTCGGCGGGATCGGCAGAATATGGACGCGGTTGTTTTCGGAGATGGTCGAGTGGTAGTCGTATTCCACCACTTGCAGGATGTACAAGCGAATCACCAACGCGCAGCTGATGGCGAAGACGAACAAGGCACATGCGATCAATCGTTTGTTGACCAGCCGTGTCTCTTTCTCGTGATCCTTGATCGGGATAGGTTCTGGCATTTCTACAGCAACTCTTTGGCAAAAATTGAGTGCCGATCCGTGGGCATGACATCAGTCCGTTAAAAAACGAGCTGCACCATACCAAAAACTGCGGGATCACTTCAGAAGGTTTTTTGCCCAATGGCTGCTCTGACGACGGCTGGAAGGGCCTTGCCTTACGCTTGGCTCTTCGTCTGGCAAGCGAACCAC
>NZ_JBTJEN010000020.1:0-82741 GCF_054456575.1 Pseudomonas sp. Eth.TT006
TACCGGTTACTTGGGATAACCGGCGCGCTTCATCTCGCGTTCGGTGGTCTGCTGCGCGGCAGCCAGCGCCTGATCCACCGTGGTCTGGCCGATCAGCGCCGCCGAGAACAGCTTGCCGACCTGGGTGCCCACGCCCTGAAATTCAGGGATGGTCACCAATTGAATGCCGATGTACGGCACCGGTTTCAGCGTCGGTTTGCTCGGGTCAGCGGCCTTGAGCGATTCCAGCGTGACTTTGGCGAACGGCGCGGCGCTCATGTAGGCGTCGCTGTAGGTCGAGGCGCGGGTGCCGGGCGGCACGTTGGCGATGCCGTCGGTCTTGGCCACCAGTTCCCCGTATTCCTTGGAGGTGGCCCAGGCGCTGAAGGTTTTCGCCGCGTCCTTGGCCTTGGAACTGGTCGGAATCGCCAGTGCCCACGAATACAGCCACGCCGAACCCTTGTCGGTGACCTGATGCGGCGCGTAAGTGAAACCGACGTGATCGGCGACCTTGCTCTGAGTCTTGTCGGTGACGAACGAGCCGGCGACGCTGGCGTCGACCCAGATCGCGCACTTGCCGCTGTTGAACAGCGCGAGGTTTTCGTTGAAACCGTTGCTGGACGCGCCCGGCGGACCGGATTTCTTCATGGTGTCGACGTAGAAATTCAAGGCGTTCTTCCACTCCGGACCATTGAATTCCGGCTGCCATTTCTCATCGAACCAGCGCGCGCCATACGCGTTGGCGACGGTGGTGATCAGTGCCATGTTCTCGCCCCAACCGGCCTTGCCGCGCAGGCAGATGCCGTATTGTTCCTTGTCCTTGTTGGTGAGTTTTTCGGCGAACCCGGCGATCTGCTCCCAGGTCGGGCGCTCGGGCATGCTCAGGCCGGCGTCCTTGAACAGGTCGGTGCGGTAGTAGGTGATCGAGCTTTCGGCGTAGAACGGCAGGGCGTACAGCGACCCCTTGACCGACAGGCCTTCGCGCACCGACGGGAACACATCGTCGAGGGCGTAACTGGCCGGCAGATCCTTCATCGGTTCCAGCCAGCCCTTGGCGCCCCAGAGTGCCGCTTCGTACATGCCGATGGTCAGCACGTCGAACTGCCCGCCCTGAGTGGCGATGTCGGTGGTCAGGCGTTGGCGCAGGACGTTTTCTTCCAGTACCACCCAATTGAGCTTGATCTCCGGATGCTCGCTCTCGAAAGTTTTCGAGAGTTTTTGCATGCGGATCATGTCGCTGTTGTTGACGGTGGCGATGGTCAGGGTCTGGGCGCCAAGGCTGACGCTGCTGAGGGTCATGCAGGTGAGGGCCAGCAGAGCTTTTGCAGTGGGTTGCATCGTGCACTCCTTTTCTGCGCCCGGCGGGCGGCAGAAGGACAGTTATTGTTTTTGTGTCTTCCTGTGCAGGAAGAATGTGCGCTGATTACAGCCCTCAATCGACGGGCTGACAAATCATCCGTCGCACTTGAACCGATACTTTTTTGCACTGGCTTGAAAATCAAAAGATCGCAGCCTGCGGCAGCTCCTACACCGATCCTTGTAGGAGCTGCCGCAGGCTGCGATCTTTTCAGGCGTTATTCTGCTCAGTCAGACGCTGCACCGCGAGGCGCCGATAGTGCGACGGCGTCATGCCTTTGAGCTGCTGAAAGCGCCGATTGAAATTGGAAATGTTGTTGAACCCCGACTCGAAGCAGACCTCGGTCACCGGTTTGTCGCCATCGGCCAGCAGTTCACAGGATTTGCTGATGCGCAGGCGATTGACGAACTCGATGAAGTTGCGCCCGGTGGCCTGTTTGAACACGCGGCTGAAGTAGGTCGGCTTCATTCCAAGATGCTCGGCGACTTCTTCCAGGGTCAGCTCGCGGGCGTAATGGTCGAAGATGAAGTCGACGGCGCGGTTGGTGCGGTCGATGTTGTGCTCGTCAGCCAGTTGCGTGTTGGTGGCGCCGGACAGCAATTGATAGTCATCCGTCGCCGCCAGCAATTCCATCAAAATGAAGAAGTGCCCGAGCCGGGTAACGCCGCGGGTATCGGCGATGCGCTGCATCAGCGTCATGGCCTGACGGATCGTGTCCTTGTCGCGAAACTCGATGCCGTATTGCGCACGCTCCAGCAGCGGCGCCAGGGTCTTGAGTTCAGCGAACACCTGATGCCCGCTGTCGAACAACTCGTCGGTGAAGTTCACCAGCATGTCGCGCTTTTCCACCACCTCATCCTCGGCCACCTGGCTGATCCAGTTGTGCGGCAGATTGGGGCCGGTGAGGAACAGGGTTTGCGGGTAAAAGTTGCCGATGTAATCGCCAATGAACACTTTGCCCGAGCTGGCCACAATCAGGTGCAGCTCGTATTCCTTATGAAAATGCCAACGCACCAGCGGGCAGGGAAAACCGTGCTGGCGGTAGATGATGGACAACCCGTCGTGGTCATCCATCAACTCGTAAGAGGGGTCGGTCACGCGTGCGGTTCGGGTCATGGCTGGACGCTTTTGTTGTTATCGCCCGCCGATCATGCCTCCTCAGGCGCGGTTTGCGCCAGCGCGCTCGCGGTGCCTGGCCTTTTCCACGTTCATGGTGCGGCAGTATTCGACAATACGGGTTTCTTCAATGAAATCGACGTTAATGATATTGCACAGTGAACAGGCCGTAGTTGATACCCTGTCTCCAGGGGGCAGCAGCAACTACGCGTTGCCTGGTGCTGATCTGTTTCAGTTCTCTCAATGACAGTCGGGCATTTCGTGTCGGAATAAGACGATGTCCCAAACGCTCGGTCGATACTTTGTTGAAGGCCGCATAGTTGAAGTCGCCCAAGTTGTTGTGGTTTGCCTGGATTGTTATCTGATCTTGTTCTTTTCTTCGATCCATTGCGCCATGTATTGGGTGCTTTTTAATGTGTGATGACGCAACATGCTGCCGGTAAAGTTGTTTCGTCTCAGTTCGGCAAGGTTGTTTCGGCAGTTATCAATTCGCTCAATGAGCGCGGCGGCGTGTGTAGTGCGTTGGTAACGTTCGGTCAACAAGCTGATGCCTTGCGCCTGCGCATGCTGCCAGCATGTCTTGTCTCGATACAGTCGCACGGCCTGAATGGCGAGCTCTTCTGCGGTACGTCCAATGGCACCCGGCCAGAGGTGCTCGCCGTGCATCGCTTCGGCCCCCATCGGAGTCGTCACGCTCGGCGTGCCGCACAGCATGGCGTCCACCAGTTTGCCCTTGATGCCTGCGCCGAAGCGCAGCGGCGCCAGGCAAATGCGCGCGTCAGCCATGACTTGCAGGGCGTCCTGCGCCCAGTTCATGACATGAAAGCCTTGGGCGGCGTTGTGCAAAGCGGTCGCTTTGGGAGGGGTGTAAGCGCCATAGATGTGCAGTTGTGCAGTCGGTAACTGCGCCCGGATCAAAGGCCATACGGTGTTTTTCATCCAGAGCACGGCATCCCAGTTCGGCGCATGGCGAAAGTTGCCGATGCTCAGGAAGTGCGCTCGCTCTTCATAGGTTTTCAACGTTGCAAACGGCACGTCGACCATCAACGGGCACCAGTGCAACAAGTCGGGTGGCAACTTGAATTGTTCCACCAGCAATTGGATTTCGACTTCGGAAATCATCAGGTTCAGATCGCAGCGATACAGGGCGGCTATTTCACGCCGGGCCAGATCGGTGTCGGCCATCAGTTCGAATTCTTCGCGCAGGGCAGGGGCGAACAAGCGGGTGAAGTCGTTGCCGTCGTCATCGGCTTTCAGGCGATCTTTCAAGCGCTGATGACGCGCATGCCGCAGACTTTGCAGATCGGAAGTCTCCAGCACACGCAAGGCCTTGGGACAGTGCTTCTCGACACGCCAGCCGAACTGCTCTTCCATCATGAACTGGTCGAACAGCACGATATCCGGGGCCAGTTCGCTGATGAACGCGTCAAAGCTGCTGTTGTTAAGCTCGATCGGTACTTCGCGGATACCCAGCCCGGTCAGGTCGGCCTTGTGTTCCCCGGGGCCGGCGGGGCTGCTGAACGTGATGTCCCAGCCTTCGGCCAGAAAGGCTTGCAGGATCTGCATCACGTGCCCGCTGGCCGCGGATGACTGTGGCTCCGGCCATACATAACCGATGACCAGCACTTTGGTAGGGGAGGACAAACTCACGCTGCATTCCTTGTGCCGAAGGGGCGTCAAAAAATGCGCAATTAAACCATAGCTGGCACCTCGATCACGCGCTCTGCCGCAGATTTGCCCGCGGCAGCGCGCGTTGGTCAAACCGGATTCAACTTGACCAGTACCTCCCATCCAATATATCCGTTGCCGCTGCGTTCAAGCGCTTTCGCCATGACCGCCATGTTTTCCCGATACAAGGCTGGATCCTTGGAGAGCTGACTGAGTAACGAGGTGGTCAAGGTGAAAGAGTCCGCGTTATTGAATGCCTGGGTCTTTTTCACCAACATCAGCGTGTCTTTGTTGCGATAGTTTCCAGATGTCGGGTGTGACTTTTGCCGCATCGACCATGACCTCTTCGATTCGGGTTAACAGCTCTTGTCTGGCAGCCGGCGAGTTATCGCCCATGAGCATTTTTACGACCAGGCCTGAATCCGCGGCCTTGCCCGGATTCTTTAATACGGTGGCTGCGTGGTGAAGTTTGCCAAACGAAACCGGGAGAGCATCCTTGACTATTCGCCGGGTGTAGCTGGTGGGCAGCAATTTATCCAGCTTGAACACCAACGCTAGCCGACAGCATTCCCGGTAACTGCCACTGGCGGGACTGGCAGGGTGTACCAATTGCAAGAAGCCAAGAAGCGTATTGGCTTGCTCGCCAGTCTGCGGAATCGTGTAACGATGGAACTTCAGCCATTGCAGGAGTTCGATCTGATCGTTCGTCGTGACCAAACCTCTCGTCAATTTGGCAATGTCGACAATAACTTCAACGTCCTCTTCAAGTTCGGGATTGCGCAGGGCCGCGCTATTCGGCCAAATCGCCTGAGTGGCTTTTATCTTCAATCAATCCCCGGATAACCGGGCGAAAGAACAAATTTTCAGGGTTGTTGCGGATGTTCGCATCACTCATGCAAATCCATTTGTTGTCGGCTGGAAGTGAGGCGAGCTTATGGGCGGTGAAGCAGAGCAACAACTTCTAGAGTGTGAGGTGTTGTTGCTCTTTAAGTTGAATTGTTTCGGCGGTGAATTGATTAAAAGTCTGATGTTAATAGCGGGGTTTGTTATGAGCCAAGAATGCTTTTTACTTTGTCGCGTAGTTGATCGATCGAGAACGGCTTGCCAATTACATGCATGTCAGCTGGCACATCGATGGTTTCTGCGTAACCGCTGGCAAACAGAATCGGCAGGGCCGGGCGAAGTTTGCGGGCTTCGGTGGCCAGTTCACGGCCATCCATGCCCGGCAGGCCGACGTCGGTCATCATCAGATCGATAAGTCGGTCGGCGTCATTAAGATGTTCCAGCGCTTCTTCGCTTCCATCAGCCTCCAAAACCTTGAACTCCAGCTCCTCCAGCACATCGACGATCAGCATGCGCACAATGTCATCGTCTTCTACGACAAGGATGGTGGACTGGGGTGTGGACATGGTGGCAACTCTCGGTAAAGGAAAACAGTGGGGGCTCCGGTTCAGCGAATCAACCGGTCTCTTGCATGAGTAAGTGGCGCATAGCCACAAGTTCCCCGGCCGGCACAAAAAAGTCTCGGCCCTTGTCGGGTTGGTCAGGATAACCGTTGTCGCAAGCTCCGATGCAGGCATTTTGATTTGATTGCTGGCGACACGACGAGAAAAATGGATCCATGCCGCCGATTTGGGGCAAACTCTCTGGTTTTCAACAGTTCGACAAGGCTGCCCCATGTCCTCTCCGTCTTCGGTTGATGAGCAACGGTTTCGCAAACTTCTGACTCGCAACATCACGCTGCCTCTGGGCGTTGGCGTGCTCAGCGCGGTATTTTTCGTCTCGCTGATCACCTATCTGTTGTCGGTGATTCAATGGGTCGAGCACACCGACCGGGTGATCAATAACGCCAACGAGGCGGTGAAGCTTACGGTCGATCTGGAAACCGGCATGCGCGGTTACCTGCTCAGTGGCGATGAGCACTTTCTCGATCCGTACGAGACGGCCAAGCCACGTATCGCCGTCGCGTTGAATACGCTGATCGAGCTGACCGCTGACAACCCGGTGCAGACCGACCGCTTGCGACGCCTGCAGGCGTTGCAGGTGGAGTGGGCGACCTATGCGCAGTCGATGATTGATTTGCAACGTGCCAGCGGTGATTACAAGGCCGCGGTCAAGGCCGGGCGGGGCAAGCGCCTCACCGATGAGATCCGCAAGCAGTTCGAAGACGTGATCGACGCCGAACAGACCTTGCGCACCTCGCGCAACGAAGACGTTCGCCGCACCACCATCCTCAGCATCACCCTTTATATTCTGTTCATCGCCGGTATCAGTGGTTTGCTCGCGTACATCGGACGCCGCGACCTGCTCAATCTGTCGCAGAGCTACGGCGCGACGCTGGCGGCACAGGAAGCCAGCGCCCATCGCCTGGAGCAGCAGGCGTGGCTGCGCAACGGTCAGACCCAACTGGCCGAGCAGGTGCTGGGCCAACTGACGCTGAATCTGTTGGGGCGCAATATTCTGCAGTTCTGTGCGCAGTATCTGGGCACCGCAGTGGGCGCACTGTATGTCCGCGAAGAACATGGCAGCCTGAAGCGCGTGGCCACCTATGGTTTCTCCCGCGAGCAGGAGTCTCTCGAACAGACGATCTACAGCGATGAAGGCATCGTCGGTCAGGTGGCCCAACAGGCGCGATTGATCCGCCTCGACTCGGTGCCGTCCGATTATTTCAAGGTCAGCTCCGGCCTCGGCGCAGGCCTGCCGCACAGCGTGCTGGTGGTACCGACCAGTGATGACGAGCGGGTCAACGGCGTGATCGAGCTGGGCTTTCTGCGCCCGTTGACCGATCGCGACGTCGAACTGCTGGAACTGATCGCTGCCAATATCGGCACCTCGATCGAGGCCGCGCGCTATCGCCAGCGTCTGCAGGAAGTGTTGGCGGAAACCCAGCAGCTCAACGAGGAGCTGCAAGTGCAGCAGGAAGAGCTGAAAACCGCCAACGAAGAGCTGGAAGAGCAATCGCGAATTCTCAAGGAGTCTCAGGCGCATCTGGAAACCCAGCAGGTCGAACTGGAACAGACCAACGAGCAGCTTGCCGAGCAGGCGCAGATCCTGGCGGAACAACGCGATGCCATGGATCTGAAAAACACCGAGCTCAATCAGGCTCAGGTGCAGCTGGAGGAGCGCGCGGAAGAGTTGCAGCGTTCGAGCAAGTACAAGTCCGAATTCCTCGCCAATATGTCCCACGAACTGCGCACGCCGCTGAACAGTTCGCTGATCCTGGCCAAGTTGCTGGCCGAGAACCCGCAGGACAACCTCAGCGCCGAGCAGGTGAAGTTCGCCGAGTCGATCTATTCCGCCGGCAACGACCTGCTGAACCTGATCAATGACATTCTCGACATCTCCAAGGTCGAGGCCGGCAAACTGGAAGTGCTGCCGGAGACCACCAGCGTCGAGCGTCTGGCCGAAAGCCTGCGCATGACCTTCGAACCGCTGGCGGCGGACAAGCGACTGGCGTTCAGCGTCGAATTGCAGCCAGACACCCCGCGCACCCTGTTCACCGACCGCCAGCGCCTCGAGCAGGTCATCAAGAACCTGCTGTCGAACGCGGTCAAGTTCACCGAGCAAGGCGCGGTCAGCCTGACGATTGCCGGGCAGCCACAGGAGCGCATCGCATTCATCGTGCGCGACACCGGGATCGGCATCGCCGCGGATCAACAACAGAGTATTTTCGAGGCGTTCCATCAGGCTGATGGCACCACCAACCGCAAATACGGTGGTACCGGGCTGGGCTTGTCGATCTCCAGGGATCTGGCGGCGCTGTTGGGCGGATCGATCAGTGTCAGCAGTGCACCGGGGCAGGGCAGCGTGTTCACGCTGGTGTTGCCACAGCACTACAGCGAGCCGGGCGACGCGCCGGTCGCACCACTGACGTTCAGCCCACCCGTGGTGAAGCCGTTGATTGCCCCGGCCGTGACGGCGCCGCCTCAGGCGCCGGTCAACATTCCGCGTTTCAATGATGATCGCAACAAAGCGCCGTTCGACACGCGTTGCATTCTGGTCGTTGAAGACGAGCCGAACTTCGCCCACATCCTTTACGACCTCGCGCATGAGCTGGGCTATCAGTGCCTGGTGGCCCACGGTGCCGATGAAGGCTACGACCTGGCCAGACAGTTCGTGCCGGACGCAATCCTGCTCGACATGCGCCTGCCGGATCACTCCGGTCTGACTGTACTGCAGCGCCTGAAGGAGCATGCTGAAACCCGGCATATTCCGGTGCATGTGATTTCCGTGGAAGACCGCGTCGAAGCCGCCATGCACATGGGCGCCATCGGTTATGCGGTCAAACCGACCACCCGCGAAGAGCTCAAGGACGTCTTTGCCCGGCTTGAGGCCAAGCTGACGCAAAAGGTCAAACGTGTGCTGCTGGTGGAGGATGACGATCTGCAGCGTGAAAGCATCGCGCGGCTGATCGGCGACGAAGACATCGAAATCACCGCCGTAGGCCTGGCGCAGGAAGCGCTGGAGCTGTTGCGCACGACGATATTCGATTGCATGGTCATTGACCTGAAACTGCCGGACATGCTCGGCAACGAGTTGCTCAAGCGCATGTCCACCGAAGATATCTGTTCTTTCCCGCCGGTGATTGTCTACACCGGGCGCAACCTGACCCGTGATGAAGAATCCGATCTGCGCAAGTATTCGCGCTCGATCATCATCAAGGGCGCGCGCTCGCCAGAGCGGTTGCTCGATGAGGTGACACTCTTTCTGCACAAAGTCGAATCGCAGCTGTCCCATGAACGCCAGAAGATGCTCAAGACCGCGCGCAGCCGCGACAAGGTCTTTGAAGGCCGCAAGGTGCTGCTGGTGGATGACGATGTGCGTAACATCTTCGCCCTGACCAGTGCACTGGAGCACAAGGGCGCGGTGGTGGTGATCGGCCGTAACGGGCGCGAAGCGATTGAAAAACTGAATGAAGTCGAGGACATCGATCTGGTGCTGATGGACGTGATGATGCCGGAAATGGATGGTTTTGAAGCCACCATGGAAATCCGCAAGGATCCGCGCTGGCGCAAACTGCCGATCATTGCGGTGACGGCCAAGGCCATGAAGGACGATCAGGAGCGCTGCCTGCAGGCCGGCGCCAATGATTATCTGGCCAAGCCGATCGACCTGGATCGTCTGTTCTCGCTGATTCGTGTCTGGCTACCGAAAATGGAACGGATTTAGTGGAAACTAATACCGACATCGAATTGCGTTTGCTGATCGAGGCGATTTACCTCAAGTACAGCTACGATTTTCGCGATTATTCCGGCGCCTCGATCAAGCGCCGGGTGCAGCACGCGTTGGGCCAGTTCGAGTGCGCGACCATCTCGGCCTTGCAGGAGAAAGTCCTGCACGATCCTACGGCGTTCATGCAATTGCTGCAGCTGCTGACGATTCCGGTCAGCGAAATGTTTCGCGATCCCTCGCACTTCCTCGCAATTCGCCGGGAAGTGGTGCCGCTGCTGCGCACCTACCCGTCGATCAAGATCTGGATTGCCGGCTGCAGCACGGGCGAAGAGGTCTACTCGATGGCGATTCTGCTGCGCGAGGAAGGCTTGCTCGATCGCACGATCATCTACGCTACCGACATCAACCCACGCTCGCTGGACAAGGCCAAGCAGGGGATCTTTTCGATGGAAAACGTGCGTGCCTACACCGCCAATTACCAACAGGCCGGCGGCCAGCGTTCGTTTGCCGATTACTACACGGCCGCTTATGGCTATGCGATTTTCGACAAGAGTCTGTGCGAGAACGTGACCTTTGCCGATCACAGCCTGGCAACCGACAGTGTGTTCTCCGAAACGCAGTTGATTTCCTGCCGCAACGTATTGATTTACTTCAACAAGAAACTTCAGGACCGTGCCTTCGGTCTGTTCCATGAATCGCTATGCCACCGCGGCTTCCTGGTGCTGGGCAGTAAGGAAACGCTGGATTTTTCCGCCTACGCCAACCAGTTCGAACCGCTGGTCAAACAAGAACGGATCTACCGCAAACTATGAACGATGCCGTGGATTTGCCTCGGGTCGAGGCCATCGTGGTCGGCGCTTCGGCCGGTGGCGTCGAGGCCTTGCTGACTTTGCTGGCACCGTTGCGTCAGGGCTACGTGCTGCCGATCATTGTCGTGCTGCACCTGCCGGAGGAGCGACGCAGTCAGTTGGCTGAAGTTTTCGCCCGGCGCCTGATGCTGCCGGTGGAGGAGGCGATGGACAAACAGGACATCGTCCCCGGAACGGTTTATTTCGCAACACCCGGTTACCACCTGTCGGTGGAGCAGGATCGCAGTCTGTCGTTGAGTCTTGAAGACCGCGTGCACCATTCGCGGCCGGCCATTGACTACCTGTTCGAATCGGCTGCCGATGTGTACGGCGAGTTGCTCGCTGCGGTGTTGTTGACCGGGGCCAATCACGATGGCGCTCGCGGTCTGGCGCAGGTCAAACAGCGCGGCGGGCTGACCATCGTGCAGGATCCACAAGATGCACAAGTTGCCACCATGCCTCTGGCTGCGTTGAAGCTGCAGCAGCCGGATCATGTCCTTCCCATTCACGGCATCGGCCGTTTGCTTGTCGAGCTGGAACGAATCGCATGTTGAGTAATATCCAGGCCAAATTGTTGATCGTCGACGATCTGCCGGAAAACCTGCTGGCCCTCGAAGCGCTGATCAAGCGCGAGGACCGCACGGTCTATAAGGCACTGTCGGCGGACGAAGCACTTTCGCTGCTGCTGCAACACGAGTTCGCCATGGCCATCCTCGACGTGCAGATGCCAGGGATGAACGGTTTCGAACTCGCCGAGTTGATGCGTGGCACCGAGAAAACCAAGAATATTCCGATCATCTTCGTCAGCGCCGCCGGCCGAGAACTGAACTACGCGTTCAAGGGCTACGAGAGCGGGGCGGTGGACTTCCTGCACAAGCCGCTGGATATCCACGCGGTGAAGAGCAAGGTCAACGTGTTCGTCGACCTGTACCGCCATAGCGTGGCCATGAAGCAGCAGGTCGAGGCGCTGGAACAGGCGCGCCGCGAACAGGAGGCGCTGCTGCAGCAACTGCAGAGCACTCAGTCGGAGCTGGAACAGGCGGTGCGCATGCGCGATGACTTCATGTCGATCGTCGCCCACGAAGTGCGCACGCCGCTCAACGGTCTGATACTGGAAACCCAGTTGCGCAAGATGCACCTGGCGCGAGACAACGCGGCGGCGTTCACCCTCGACAAGATGCACGCCATGGTCGACCGCGACGAGCGGCAGATCAAAAGCCTGATCCGGCTGATCGAAGACATGCTCGATGTCTCGCGGATTCGCACCGGCAAGCTGTCGATCCGGCCGAATCGCTTCGATCTCACGCAACTGGTGAGCAACCTGCTGCAGAATTTCGCTCCGCAATTCGAGGCTGCCGAAACCGCGCTGTCCTTCACCGCGCCGGAACCGGTGGAGGGTTGCTGGGACGAATTCCGCATCGAGCAGGTGGTGTCGAACCTGCTGACCAACGCGTTGCGCTATGGCGGTCGCAGCCCGATTCAGGTGCGGGTGTACCGGGACGGCGACGAGGCGCGCGTTGAAGTGCAGGACCATGGCATCGGCATCAGTGAAGAGAACCAGAAACGCATTTTCCAGCAGTTCGAACGGGTTTCCGCCAAGACGGTAGTGGCCGGTCTCGGGCTGGGTCTGTTCATTTCCGAGCAGATCGTCGCCGCCCATGGCGGCTCCATCGCCGTCGAAAGTCAAATCAACGAGGGCGCCCTGTTTCGCGTTTGTCTGCCGATCGAGGAAAACGGCACATCCGACGCAACCTCTGAGTGACCACACGGTCGTATCAGCAGCTATTGACCGAACAAAGGCTTCCCATGAGCGTAGATGCACAAGATGTAGTACTCGTCGTCGAGGACGAACCGGTTATCTTGATGGTGCTGACAGATTATCTGTCGGGGCAGGGATACCGCGTGTTGCAGGCCGAAAACGGTGAGCAGGCGTTCGAGATTCTGGCGAGCAAGCCGCATCTGGACATGTTGATCACCGATTACCGCCTGCCGGGCGGCATCTCCGGGGTGCAGATCGCTGAACCAGCGGTCAAGCTGCGCCCGGACCTCAAGGTGATTTTCATCAGTGGCTATCCGCAGGAAATCCGCGAGACCGGCAGCCCGATCACCAACAAGGCGCCGATCCTGGAAAAACCGTTCGATCTGGACGTGCTGCAGGAAAAAATCCAGGAATTGCTGGCCTGATCCGCAACCGCTGATGCTCCCCTGTAGGAGCTGCCGCAGGCTGCGATCTTTTGACTTTCAAGAGCGAAAGATCGCAGCCTGCGGCAGCTCCTACAGTCGTATTCGGTGTCAGTGATTGATCATCTCGCGAACTTTCGATGTCAGCAGATCAAAGGTGAAGGGCTTGGTGATCATCTGCATTCCCGAATCGAGGAACCCGCTGCGCACCGCCGCGTGCTCGGCATAACCGGTAATGAACAGCACTTTCAGCTCCGGTCGATGCTGACGACCGATTTCCGCCAGCTGCCGGCCGTTCATGCCCGGCAAACCGACGTCGCTGATCAACAGATCGATACGTTGCTGCGATTTGAGGATCGGCACCGCCTCGTCGGCATCGCCGGCTTCGACGAAGGCATAACCCAATTCGCTCAGCACCGCACTGACCAGCGCACGCACAGCAGCATCGTCCTCGACAATCAGCACGGTTTCGCCTTCCAGCGCATCGTGGCTTTGCTGGGCGCTGTGTGTGGTTTCTGGCTGCGACTCACCGCGAAAACGCGGTAGATAGAGCTTCACCGTCGTGCCTTGGTCGATTTCGCTGTCGATCGACACATGCCCGCCGGATTGCTTGCTGAAACCGTAAATCATCGACAAACCCAGCCCGGTTCCCTGGCCGATCGGTTTGGTGGTGAAAAACGGATCGAAGGCCCGATTGATCACGCTCTGTGGCATGCCACAGCCATTGTCGGTCACGCTGAGCATCACGTACTCGCCGGGCTGCAGATTGTCGTAGGCCTCGGTGAACGCCTCGTCCAGCACCTGATTGCTGGTCGCGACCTGCAGCTTGCCGCCTTCGGGCATGGCATCACGCGCGTTGATGACCAGGTTGAGCAGGGCGCTTTCCAGTTGATTGGGATCGGCTTCGGCCACCCACAGATCATCGTGCAGTTGCATGTCCAGTTGAATGCTTTCGTTGAGACTGCGTTGCAGCAGTTCGCCCATCGACAGCACCAGCGTGTTCATCTGTACCGCTTTGGAGTCCAGCGACTGGCGGCGGGAAAATGCCAGCAGGCGGTGGGTCAGGCCGGCGGCGCGGTTGGCCGAGGTCACGCCGAGGTCGATCAGGCTGTCGAGGTCGTCAAGACGCCCCCGGGCAAGGCGCCGGCGCAGCAGTTCAAGGCTGCCAATGATCCCGGTAAGCATGTTGTTGAAGTCGTGGGCGATGCCGCCGGTGAGCTGGCCGACCGCTTCCATTTTCTGCGACTGACGCAGCGCTTCCTCATTGTGCCGCAGCTGCGCAGTGCGCTCCTCGACTTGCTGCTCGAGGGTTTCCATGGTCGCTTGCAGGCGCCGTTCGCTGTCGCTCAGGTCGATCAGGCGATCCCGCGCCTCATACTGGCGCTTGCGCCCGCGCAGCGCGGTGGAGACCAGACTGACCAGGGTCGCCGGGTGAAACGGGCGCTCAAGGAACGTCACGTTGCCCAGTGATCTGCTCAGCTGCGACGAAGGTCCCTGCTGGTTGCCGCCATGGTGGGTCATCAAGATGATCGGCAGATCCGACCACGCCGGTTGCTGCTCCAGATACGCCAGCAGCGCATCGATCCCTGGCCCTTTTACCGCCTCAATCGAAACCAGCAACAACCCGGCCCCGTGCGCAAGCTCATCGCACAGGCTTTCCAGGTCGCGGGTAATCACCGCGCCGAAGCCCGCTTCATTAAGGATCATCTGCGCAATCTGGCTGTCGCGACCTAGCGGTGCGAGGATCAATGCGCGCTCCGACAGGGGCACCGCGATTGTCACAAGTCTTCGTCCTTGAGCAGGGGGTTGCTCGCGCCGTGGTAGTTCGGAACACCGCTCAGCACGCCCTGGAAGTCTTCCAGCGGTTCGCCGATGGTCATGCCATTGGGCGAAATCCGGTATTCGCGAATGGTCGATTCGTGGCTGCCGGTACGTTTCTTGATGATTGAGATCGCCCGGCGCACCTTGCCGAGGGCTTCGAAGTAGCGCAGCAGAATCACCGTATCGGCCAGATAGGTAATGTCGACCGGCGACTTCATGTCGCCGACCAGGCCGTGTTGGGCAACGGTCATGAACGTCGCGACGCCTTTGCGGTTCAGGTACAGCAGCAGTTCATGCATGTGCAGGACGAGGGCGCTCTCTTCGGGCATTGCCGCTTGATAACCGTTGAGGCTGTCGATGATCACCGTGGAAATCCCGCCTTCATCAACGGCCCGGCGCACCCGGTGCGAGAATTCGCCGGGAGTGAGTTCAGCGGCGTCCACCTGTTCGATCAGCAGATTGCCGGTGTCGCTGAGGGCCTTGAGGTCGATGCCGATGTTTTTCATCCGCTCGAACAGCAGACCCAGCTCTTCGTCGAAGATAAACAGCGCAGCTTTTTCGCCACGTGCCACGGCGGCGGTGGCAAAAATCATCGAGATCAGCGATTTGCCGGTACCTGCCGGGCCGAGAATCAATGTACTGGAAGCGGTTTCGATACCGCCGCCGAGCAGGGCGTCGAGTTCGGCGATGTCGCTGGTCATCTGCAAGCGGGCATAGTCGCCACGATGCTCGGCAGCGACCAAGCGCGGAAACACCTGGATGCCGCCGGTGGTGATGGTAAAATCGTGGAAGCCACCGCGATACTTCTGGCCACGGTACTTGATCACCCGGATTCGGCGGCGTTCGGCGCCGTAGGAGGGCGTTACCACCTCAAGGCGAATCACCCCGTGGGCGACGCTGTGCACGGTCTTGTCCAGCGCTTCGGTGGTCAGATCGTCAAGCAGCAATACGGTCGCATCGTAGCGGGCGAAGTAATGCTTGATCGCGAGGATCTGCCGCCGGTAGCGCAGCGAACTCTGCGCGAGCAAGCGGATTTCGGACAGGCTGTCGAGGATGACGCGGGTGGGTTTGTAGCGCTCGACGACTTCAAAGATCTGCCGGGTCGCTTCACCCAGTTCCAGGTCCGAGGAATACAGCAGGCTTTGCTGATGCTCGGCATCGAGAAGGCTTTCCGGCGGGGTCAGTTCGAAAATATGGATGTTCTCGTCCAGGTCCCAACCGTGCGACGCGGCGCCCTGGCGCAGTTCAAGCTCGGTTTCCGACAGGGTGATGTACAACGAGCGCTCGCCGGCGCGGGCACCGTTCGACAGAAACTCCAGGGCGATCGTGGTTTTACCGGTACCAGGCTCACCCTCAAGCAAAAACACGTGTCCACGCGACAGGCCACCGGCGAGGATGTCGTCCAGACCCTCGATGCCGGTGGCGGCTTTTGCACTGTCCAACTCGCTGAATCTCATCAAAAAACGGTCCTCGTATGACCGGGGGGATCAAGGCTGCAGAATGCGTACCCGATGAAGGGCTGCCTGATTACTTGACCTTTGGCGGTGGTGACGGTTCCGCGGTTTTGCTGCGCGATGTGGCAAAAAGATTCTACGAACGTGATCAAAGTCCCTGTTGCAGTGCCGGATCGTCCGGATTCATCTGTTCCAGTTGTGCCAGCAGGATCTGCACGTTCTGCAACTGGCCGCTTTCCTTCCAGTAATTGATCAGCAGCACCCGCGCCTTGCGGTCGGCAGGGTGACGCTGCACGACTTCCTGCAACTGTTTTTGCGCCGCTTCCAGTTCTTCGGCGGCGTGCAGGGTGGTCGCGAGGTCGTAGCGGTAATCCTTGTTGTCCGGCTCCAGCTCGACGGCTTTGGACAAGCCGAGCAGGGCGAACTCGCGCTGGTCGTGGTGCAACAGCCACAGACCCAGCGCGTGTTGCAGATAGGCGGAATTCGGCTGGTTCTGCAGCTGTTTGGCAAGCAACTGGCGAGCGGCATCGCTCTGGCCCTGGCGGTCGAGGACGTCGATTTGCATCACCAGCGCCTGCAGGTTGCCCGGCTCCAGACGCAGTGTGTTATCGAGCGCTTGCTGAGCCTGTTTCAATTCAGCGTTGTGCAGGTACAGGCGCGCCAGTTGCGCATAGGTGGCGGCGCTTTCCGGTTGGCCCTTGAGCACTTGTTCCCAGCCATCGATCGCCTGTTGCAGCGGAGCGAAGTACAGGCCCAGTTCATCCGGGGTCAGGCCGAGCAGGGCGTTGATCGCGGCGAAGCGCACGCTTGGCTCTTCATCGTCGAGCATCGGCCCGAGCAACAGGCTGCGCTGGCCACCGGGCACCAATCCGACCACGCTTTGAATCGCGGCAAGACGCACTTCGGGTGCTGCGTTCTGCAGGTGCGCATCGGCCAGTTTCAACGCCTGCGGGCTGGGGTAGTTGGGCAGTTCGGCCAGCAACCAGACGATGCGCTTGACCGACAGGTCCGGGCGTCCCAGCTGTTGATACAACTGCCGCGCCGCTCCCGGTTGGCCGGAACGGGCTGCGGTCAGTGCTTCGCTGTAACCGCGCTTGATCGCCTCGGGTACGACAGGGGCGGTGGAGCGCAAGGATAACCAGGCAACCACGATGAGCAACACGAGGCCAAGGCTGATGAGCAGATAGCGGCGGGATTGAGGCATGCGATTTCCGTGAACGGGTGTTCTTTAGCAGAGGGGCAAGCTTCGGTCAGACACGTCAATCAGTCAAACCCAAGCTTGCGAATGCCCCCTGTAGGAGCTGCGGAACGCTGCGATCTTTTGACTTTGATTTTAAAAACAAGATCAAAAGATCGCAGCGTTCCGCAGCTCCTACAGGTACAAAAAAGCCCCGCGACCGAATGATACGCGGGGCAAAAAATTTGGTTGGTTGCGGCCAACCAAAGGAGCTCTGTGTAGACGCTTACTTGCTGGCGACCGTCTCCGGCTGCCAGCCACCACCGAGGGCCTTGTAGATCGCAACGATGCCGCGATACAGGTCGACTTCGGCCTGGGCCTGACTGTCTTCGGCGTTCAGGCGTTCGCGCTGGGCGTCGAGCAGCACCAGAAAATCGGTGGTGCCTTCGCGGTAACGAATCTCGGCGAGATCGGCAGCCTTGCGGCTCGACTCACTCTGGCGGATCAGCGAGATCAGGCGTTGCTGACGCTTGCCGTAATCGCTGAAGGCGTTTTCCGATTCTTCCAGCGCCAGCAGCACTTGTTGCTCGTAAGTCGCCAGGGCGCCTTCGGCATCGGCATCGGCGCCGCGCAGACGTGCACGCACACTGCCCAGATCGAATGCCGCCCAAGTAATGCTCGGGCCGAGTGCCCAGGCATTGGCCGCCGAGGAACCGATCTGCGAGCCACGCCCGGCGGTCCAGCCGAGGAAGCCGCTGAGGCTGACTCGTGGGAACAGGTCGGCCTTGGCCACACCGATCCGCGCCGTGGCCGACGCCAGTTTGCGTTCGGCGCTGAGGATGTCCGGACGCCGTTGCAGCAGCTCGCCTGGATCACCGATCGGCAAGGCCTTGGCAATCGCCGGCAGGTCTTTCGGGCTCAGGTCGACGGTCAGTTTGTCCGGACGCTCACCGAGCAGGGTGGCGATGCGGTTCTTCTGCCGAACCTGTTCCGCCTGCAGTTGCGGCACGCTGGCTTCGACCGAGGCCAGACGCGCATCGGCACGTTCGACATCGAGCTGATCACCGACACCGGCGTCACGCAGGCTGATGGTGATCTTGCGTGACTCCTGCTGGTTTTCCAGGTTGGCCACCGCGATCTTCTCGCGCAGTTGCGCACCGCGCAGTTGCCCGTAAGCGTCGACCAGCTCGGCAATCATGGTGACTTGCAGCTGGTACAGATCGGCCTCGGCCGCCTGCTGGTCGGCGTCGCTGGCTTCCAGATTGCGCTGGATGCGCCCGAACAGGTCGAGTTCCCAAGCCATGTCCAGACCGAGGTCGTAGCGTTCGCTATTGACGCGTTTGGTGGTCTGGCCGGGGATTTGTCCCTTGCCCAGATCACTGCTGGCGCGGCTGGTGATGGTCGGCATCGCATCGTTGCTGACGTCGTCGCGGATCGCCCGGGCGGCTTTCCAGCGGGCGAACGCCACGCGCAGTTGACGGTTGCCTTGCAGCGATTGCGTGACCAACTGGTTGAGGGTCGGATCATCGAACTGCTGCCACCAGATGCCTTCGAATTTCGACCGGTCGAAGTTCTTTTGCCCGGCGGCGCCATCGGTGGCGGTCGTGATATTGGCCGCCTCCGTGGCTGGGGTCTTGTAGTCGGGGCCGACGGCGCAGGCGCTCAGCGCCAGCACCAGCAGACTCGGCAGGAAGACTTTCAGACTCATGGGTGCGCCTCCAGGTGCGTGTCCAGTTTCGGCGCCTTGGCCGCTTTGCGGGCTTCGCCGCGCTCGACAAAATTACGGATCAACACGTAGAACACTGGCGTCAGCAACAGACCGAAGAAGGTCACCCCGAGCATCCCGGAGAACACCGCCACGCCCATGGCGTGACGCATCTCGGCACCGGCACCGCTGGAGAACACCAGTGGCACCACACCCATGATGAACGCGAAGGAGGTCATCAGGATCGGCCGCAGACGCAAACGGCAGGCTTCCAGTACTGCTGCAAGCGGGTCGAGGCCTTCCAGCTGTTTATCCTTGGCGAACTCGACGATCAGAATCGCGTTCTTGCAGGCCAGTCCCACCAGTACGATGAGGCCGATCTGGGTGAAGATGTTGTTGTCACCGCCGGAGACAATTACCCCGGTGATGGCCGACAGCAGGGTCATCGGTACGATCAGGATCACCGCCAGTGGCAGGCTCCAGCTTTCGTACTGTGCGGCGAGCACCAGGAACGCCAGCAAGACGCAGAGCGGGAACACGAACAGCGCGGTGTTGCCGGACAGAATCTGCTGGTAGGTCAGGTCGGTCCACTCGTAGGTCATGCCGTTCGGAAGTTCATCCTTGAGCAGTTTCTCGATGGCTTTTTCGGCCTGGCCAGAGCTGTAGCCGGGGGCTGCCGCACCGTTGATTTCCGCGGTGATGAAGCCGTTGTAGTGCATCACGCGATCCGGCCCCGAGGTGTCGCTGACCTTGATGAAGGTCGCCAGCGGGATCATCTCGCCCTTGTTGTTGCGCACTTTCAGCTGGCCGATCTGGTCGGACTCCAGGCGGAACTGCTGTTCAGCCTGCACGTTGACCTGATAGGTGCGTCCGAAGCGGTTGAAGTCGTTGGCATACAGCGAACCCAGGTAGATCTGCAGGGTGTCGAAGATGTCGCTGACGGCCACGCCGTGGGTCTTGGCTTTTTCGCGGTCGATGGCGGCATCGACCTGCGGCACGTTCACCGTGTAGCTGGTGAACAGCCCGGCCAGTTCCGGCACGTTGTGGCTCTTGGCAATGATGTTCATGGTTTCCTTGTACAGCTCGTCGTAGCCCAGGTTGCCCCGGTCTTCGATCTGCAGGCGGAAGCCACCAATGGTGCCCAGGCCTTGTACCGGCGGTGGCGGGAAGATCGCCATGTACGCTTCCTGAATGTTCGCGTACTGACCGTTCAAGGCCCCGGCAATGGCACCGGCGGACATGCTCGGGTCTTTACGCTCGTCGAACGGTTTCAGGGTCACGAACACGATGCCGGCGTTCGGGCTGTTGGTGAAACCGTTGATTGACAGACCGGGGAACGCTACGGCGCTTTCCACGCCTGGCTGTTTCAGGGCCAGGTCGGACATGCGCTTGATCACGTCTTCGGTGCGATCCAGGCTGGCTGCGTCCGGCAATTGCGCGAAGGCCACCAGGTATTGCTTGTCCTGGCCGGGTACGAAACCGGTCGGGGTGCTGGAGAAACCGAAGAACGTCAGCACCATCAGGCCTGCGTAAAGAAGCAGGGCGATGCCGCTGCTGCGGATCACACGGCGCACGGTGCCGACGTAGCCATGGCTGGCGCGGTCGAAGAAGCGGTTGAACGGACGGAACAACCAGCCCCCGAAGATCCGGTCCAGGACCCGCGAAAAGCGGTCTTTCGGCGCGTCGTGGCCCTTGAGCAACACGGCGGCCAGCGCCGGCGACAGGGTCAGCGAGTTGAATGCCGAGATCACGGTCGAGATCGCAATGGTCAGGGCGAACTGCTTGTAGAACTGCCCGGTAAGACCGGAGATGAACGCGGCTGGCACAAACACCGCACACAGCACCAGCGCCGTGGCAATGATCGGGCCGGTCACTTCACCCATGGCTTTCTTGGTCGCTTCGAACGGTTCAAGCCCCAGTTCGATGTTCCGTTCAACGTTCTCCACCACCACGATGGCGTCGTCCACCACGATACCGATCGCCAGTACCAGGCCGAACAGCGACAGCGCGTTGAGCGAGAAGCCGAACAGGTGCATCACCGCAAACGTACCGATCAACGATACCGGCACCGCCACCAACGGAATGATCGAGGCGCGCCAGGTCTGCAGGAACAGGATCACCACCAGCACTACGAGGATCAGCGCTTCGAACAGGGTGTGCACCACCGCTTCGATCGAGCCGCGCACGAAGATCGTCGGGTCATAAACGATGCTGTAGTCCATGCCTTGCGGGAAGCTTTTCTTCAGCTCTTCCATCTTGCCTCGAACTTCGTTCGAGATCTCGATGGCGTTGGAGCCCGGGCGCTGGAAGATCGGAATCGCTACCGCCGGCTGGTTGTTCAGCAACGAGCGCAGGGCGTACTGGCTGGAACCCAGCTCGACGCGGGCGATGTCCTTCAGGCGAGTGATTTCACCGTTGTCGCCTGCGCGAATGATGATGTTTTCGAACTCTTCTTCAGAGACCAGACGCCCCTGAGTGTTGACCGACAGCTGGAAGCTCTGGGCATTCGGGGCAGGGGGCGCACCGAGCTGACCGGCAGCGACCTGACGGTTCTGCTCACGAATCGCAGTGACCACATCGGTAGCGGTCAGGTTACGCGACGCGGTCTTGTTCGGATCGAGCCAGACCCGCAGCGAGTAGTCGCCCATACCGAACAGTTGCACGTCACCCACACCGCCCAGCCGCGCCAGCTCATCCTTGATGTTGAGGATCGCGTAGTTGGACAGGTAGAGCATGTCGTAGCGTTTGTCCGGCGAGGTCAAGTGCACAACCATGGTCAGGTCGGGCGAAGCCTTGTCGACGGTGATACCGATGCGCGTCACTTCTTCTGGAAGCTTCGGCTCGGTACGGGTCACCCGGTTCTGCACCTGCACCTGCGCGTTATCCAGGTCAGTACCCAGGGCGAAGGTGATGGTCAGGGTGATCTTGCCGTCAGCGGTGGACTGCGAGGACATGTACAGCATGTTCTCGACGCCGGTGATGGCCTGCTCCAGCGGAGCGGCCACGGTTTCGCCGATGACTTTGGGGTTGGCACCCGGGAAGTTGGCGCGTACCACCACGGTCGGTGGCACCACTTCCGGGTATTCGCTGATCGGCAGCTGGAACAGCGAGATCGCACCGGCGATCAGGATCAACAGCGAAAGTACCGCTGCGAAGATCGGCCGGGAAATGAAGAATTGGGAAAAATTCATCGGAGTTGTCGTCCCTTAACCGCGTGGGGTCGTAGCAGCCAGCTTCACAGCCGAACCCTGGGCACCTTTGGCGGGTGCGACTTTGGGCAGGTTGCTGGCTTCCAGCGCTTGACGTTGTTGAGCCAGCGCGGCAAGGGTCTGCTCGCTGGCCATAGGGATCACTTCAGGGGTTACCGGCGAACCGGGACGTACGCGCTGCAGGCCCTTGACGATGATCGTGTCGTCCTTGTTCAGACCACTGCGCACGATGCGCAGGCCTTCGATCTTCGGCCCCAGTTCAACGGCGCGGTAAGCGGTCTTGTTGTCCGCATCCATCACCAGCACGAACTTCTTGCCGAGGTCGGTACCGACCGCTTCGTCATTGATCAGCATGGCGTTGTAGGTGCCGCTGCCGACCAGTTTCAAACGTGCATACAGGCCCGGGGTGTAGCTGCCGTCGCTGTTGTCGAACACCGCGCGACCACGGATGGTGCCGGTTTTCGGGTTGACCTGGTTGTCGATGAAATTCATCTGACCCTGGTGCGGGTTGCCGTCTTCGTTGGACAGGCCCATGTACACCGGAGTGGTGGAGCCGCGCTGGCCGTTACGGGCGAGCTGGGTGTACTTGAGGAAGACCCGCTCGTCGGCGTCGAAGTAGGCGTAGACCTTGTCGGTGGAGACCACGCTGGTCAGCGGCGTGGTGTCGGCGGTCACCAGGTTGCCGGCGGTGATCTCGGCACGACTGACGCGGCCACTGATCGGTGCGGTGACGCGGGTGAAGCTCAGGTTCAGTTTGGCCAGATCCAGTTGCGCTTGCAGGGCACCCACGGCGGCGCGGGCTTCCTGGGCAGCGCTGGTGCGCGAGTCGGCGAGTTCGGCAGAGATCGCATTGCTGGCACGCAGACGTTCACCGCGACCGGCTTCGTTTTCACTGCGCGTGGCGTTGGCACGGGCTTGGGCGACCAAGGCTTCGAGGCGGCGCACCTCCGCCTGGAACGGGCGTGGATCGATCTGGAACAGCAGGTCGCCTTTCTTCACCAGCGCGCCTTCGGTGAAGGCGACGTCGTCGATCTGGCCGGAAACCCGAGGACGGATTTCAACGGTTTCCGGCGCTTCGAGGCGCCCGGTGAATTCGTCCCACTCGTTGACCGGTTGTTCCAGCACCTTGGCCACGCTGACTTTGGCAGCGGGCATGGTGGCGGCAGTCTCCGGAGTCTTGCCGCAGGCGCTCATCACCAGTACGGCCAGCATGGCCAACGGGAAGCGCAAATGTTTGAGTGACTGTTCCATGGAATCATCCGCCAATGTATTGAAGATGGGCGGATGATGCTCGGCGCGGGGGTGATGGCACGAATCGAATGAAGCAAAGGTAACTATCATTCGGAATGATATAAGAGCGATTCGAGCCCTCTAGCATGCACCTTTCGTTAGGCTGCTATCAATTACCTTGATGGAAAATCTTTGTTGCGGCTGGAGCAACAGTGCAAAGGCGGGTTGCTCAAACAAAGAGACGGCCATGCAGGCCGTCTCGATCAGCCTTGCAGCTGACTCAGTTGATGCCTTTGCGGTTCGGGCCGAAACGGTTATGGCCTGGCTGGCTGTCCAGCACCAGGAACACCAGGTTGACGATCGGCAGCAACAACCACCAGCCGCTGTGGTCGGTGTCGTGCATGCGGCGTGCGCCGACGGCAAGACTCGGCACCAGCATGGCCAGGGTGTAGAGGCTGTAAAGAACGCCCTTGGTACCTAGCATGGAGTCAAGAAGCGTCATGCCAATGCCGATCACCGTGTTGATCAGCACGAACATCCAGTATTCGCGGCGAGTTGCGCGACCTTTGAATACGGCGTAATTCTTCAACGCCTCCACGTAAGGGTTGCCCGTGGTAATGGCGGGGCCGCTGGCGTAGGACTGTTGCGTGAACTGTTGCGTGGCCTGAGGCGCGCCGCACTGTGGGCATGCCACGGCCAGACTACTAATTTCCTTGGCGCAACCGCGGCAGAAAACCATGCTCATATTTTTTCCCTAAAATTATTCAATCGTTAAACAGGACAAAACGAACGCGGCAAGGCCTGACAAAACAATGCCGGCAATCGCGAGGTTTCTTCCTGGGTGTTTTTGGTTGATACAGACGACGCCGCAAGCGAGGCCCGCAAGGCTGAGGATGCCTATCCCGACAATCGCATCCCGGTCCCATTCGGAGTCATCAAACAGGGTGAGTGCGCTGATGATCCCGAGGATCAATGAAACGATGGCCAGCCAGGGCATTGCGGCTTGCGTTTGTGGCACGAAGGCCGGTTGGGCAGCCCCGCATTGGGGGCAGGTGAGCGCCGTCTCGTGTAGCTCCTTGGCGCAAGCACGACAATAGACCATTGCCATCGTTTTCCTTAACTGAGTGCGAATGCCCGACCCTCCATCGGTCGAGGCGGCGGTAAATTAAACTTTATTACCGGATTTGTCATTACCACTTTGCCATCATCGGTCCTGGATTCGCTTTCTAAGGCGGCCCTGCGACGGCTCGACGCGCTCCTCCGAGTTGTTAACCACCCCCACAAGCGCTTACCGTGAGGCCAGCGCAGAGCGTGACAGCAAGCCCACAGATGAAATGGATCGCGCGCGCGCGATCAATTGAAGAGTAAAACGACGTTCAAATGACTGATTCTACGAATACTGCCAACGGCAACTGGTACGCGGTGATTGCTTTGGCACTGGCTGCATTTGTGTTTAATACCACCGAATTTGTACCGGTCGGCCTGTTGAGTTCGATCGGCAGCAGCTTCGACATGTCGACGGCGCAGGTTGGCTTGATGCTGACCATTTATGCCTGGGTGGTGTCCCTGACATCACTGCCGATCATGCTGCTGACGCGTAACGTCGAGCGGCGCAAACTGTTGATCGTGCTGTTCGGCATGTTTATCGCCAGTCACATCCTGTCGAGTCTGGCGAACAGTTTCGGCATCCTGCTGCTGAGCCGGATCGGGGTGGCGCTGGCGCATGCGCTGTTCTGGTCAATCACTGCATCATTGGCGGTGCGTCTGGCGCCGGCGGGCAAGCAGGTTCAGGCCCTCGGTTTGCTGGCGACCGGTACTTCGCTGGCGATGGTGTTGGGGATTCCCCTCGGCCGCTTGCTGGGCGAGGCCATGGGCTGGCGCACCACGTTCTTCGTGATCGCACTGTTCGCCGGGATGCTGGTGCTGTGTCTGGCGCGGGTCTTGCCGTTGCTGCCGAGCCAGAACTCCGGCTCGCTGAAAAGCCTGCCGATCCTGTTGAAGCGGCCTGCGCTGGTGGCGATTTACATCCTGACCGCGCTGGTGGTGACCGCGCAGTTCACCGCCTACAGCTACATCGAACCCTTCGTGCTGACCGTGGCGGGCATGAGCGGCGATGTCGTGACCTTCCTGCTGCTGTTGTTCGGTGGCGCCGGGATTTTTGGCTCGCTGCTGTTCAGTTACCTGCACAGTTACCACCCGCAGCGCTTTCTGATCGTCTGTGTCTCGGTGCTAGCCGTGTGTCTGGCGCTGCTGTTGCCGTTGAGCGGCAAGGTCTCGTATCTCGGCACATTGAGCCTGCTCTGGGGCATGGCGATCATGGGCTTCGGGCTGGCGTTGCAGTCGAAAGTTCTGGTGCTGGCGCCGGACGCTACCGACGTGGCGATGGCGATGTTTTCCGGAATCTACAACATCGGTATCGGCGGCGGGGCGCTGGTGGGCAGCTGGGTCGGCAGTCAGCTCGGCTTCGCCTGGATCGGCGTGGTCGGCGGTACGCTGGCGGCAGCCGCGCTGGGGTTTTACTGCCTGTCGAGTTATCGGCAAGGCCGGCCGGACGTTTGAAGCCCCGGAAGCCTGCAATATCTGCCTCAAGTGCGCGCCCTTGCGGTCGATAATTCAGGGTACGCATGGGCTCTCTCTCCTCATAACAACACATGCGATGTTCAGCGCTAACGTTTCCCCTTGCCAAAACTATAAATACCCGCAGGTGAAGTCATGAATATCAAGCAGAAGCTGACCTGGGCGTTCGCGGCAATCGCGTGCGTTCCGGTCATCCTGGTCGCCGTTTTGGTGGTGCTGAATCTGCGAGAGGGGGCTCAGGCCAATTTTCTCGACAGCAGCGGGCGCGAGATCCGCCAGATCGACAATGGCATGAAGCAGTTTTTCGACGGCATCAGCCAGAACGTCGACTACGTCGCCAGAGACCCGCGCGTGATCGCGGCCAAAGACCTCAAGAGCTACGCCGGCGCCGACGCCGCGCAAATTCCTCTGACCCAGACCAACAAAGAGCTGCTGGCGATCTTCGATCAGTTTGCCAAAAGCCATCCGAGCACCGCGTACCTGTCCCTCGGCCTGAGCGATGGCGGCTACGCCAGTTGGCCGGACGACACCAAACTCAACAACTACGACCCTCGCGTCCGCCCCTGGTACAAAGCAGCCATCGCCGCGCCAGGCACTACCGTGCGCACCGGTGCCTACTATTGGGCACCGGACGATGTGACGCTGATCGGTACCGTGCACACCGTTGCCGATGCCTCCGGAAATATCCTCGGCGTGGTTGGCCTCGACGTGTCGCTCAAACAGCTCACCGAGCTGGTGCGCAACATCAAGCTGGGCGACAGCGGCTATCTGATGCTGGTGGAAGCCAACGGCAACGTGCTGGTGGACCCGAGTGACGCGACGCACAACTTCAAACCGCTGAGCGATCTCGGGCCGAACTACGCCGAACTGGCCAAGCGCGGTGACGGCGTCACGCAAATCGAGATCAATGGCGTGCCATACATGGCCAACGTGGTCAGCTCCAAAGACCTCGGCTGGCGCTTTATCGGCCTGATCAAACGCGATGAAGTGATGGCCGACGCGACCCGTCTGACCTGGTTGATCGCCGCGATTGCTGCGGCATTGGCGTTGGTGTTTGCCATCGTCGGGGCCAGCTTCGCCCGCGTCATCGTGCGTCCGATTCGCGGCGTGGCCGACGGCCTGCAGGAAATCGCCGAAGGAGAGGGCGACCTGACCCGTCAGCTCAACGTGCAGGGCAAGGACGAAACCGCGAGCCTCGCGGGCTGGTTCAATCAGTTCCTGGCGATGATCGCGCAATTGGTGCAGCGCATCGGCAGCGCTTCATCCGACCTGCAGACCGCCGCCGCCGACACCAGCGACGTAGCCAACAACATGAACCAGGCAGCGGGGCGCCAACGTGAAGCTGTCGAGTTGGTGAGCACCGCGTTCAACGAAATGGTCGCGACCGCCAACGAAGTCGCCCGCTCCTGCAGTGCCGCCGCGTCGAGTGCCGACGAAGGCTATCGCGATGTACATGACGGCCAGCAGTTCATCGGCGAGGCCACCGGCAGCGTGCTCAAACTCAGCGAAGACCTGCAAAAGTCGACCCAGACCATGCAGTTGCTGGAGCAGGACAGCCAGAACATCAACACCATTCTCGACACCATCCGCTCGATCGCCGAGCAGACCAACCTGCTGGCGCTCAACGCCGCGATTGAAGCCGCCCGCGCCGGTGATCAGGGCCGAGGCTTCGCCGTGGTCGCCGACGAAGTCCGCGCCCTCGCGCGGCGCACCGCCGACTCCACCGGCGAGATCGACAGCCTGCTGGGCAATCTCGCCCGCCGCACCCAGGAAGTCACGCAACAGATGCAAGGCAGCCTGCAGGTGTCCCACGCCAGCGTGGAACGCATCCAGCAGGCGCGTGACAGCTTCGACAAGATCCGTGGCTCGGTGGACTCGATCCGCGACCAGAACACCCAGATCGCCACCGCCGCCGAAGAGCAGCATCAGGTGGCTGAAGAGATCAACCGGCACATCGCGCAGATCCACGCCGATGCACAACTGGTCGAAGGCTTCGCCCGGTCGTCGCAGACGGGGTCGGGGCGGTTGATCGAGATTTCCGGTCAGTTGAAGGGGTTGGTGGGGCGGTTCAAGTATTAGGGTCGGTGTCCGAGTGAAAGCGCTGAATGCTCGGCGGTTTTCACTCGGGCGGAGCATGTTGCGGGGATTGGTCTCATGGTATGCGAACAACGCAAATGATCAGTCTGCCGAACGATGCTCAGAGACTGTCCGGATCCCCAAAAAACATCTGAATCCGCGACCTTAACCAACGCTCCCCCGGATCATTATCCTGCGACCCGCGCCAGGCCATGTGCAGCTCGAACGTGCGCGTCGGCAACGGCGGATCTTCCGCGCGCACGTCACCGGCCGCCGTCAGCGCTTCCGCCGTGTAATCCGGCACGGTGGCGACGATATCGGTGCCTGCGAGCAGCGTGCTCAAGCCGTTGAACTGCGGCACGGCCAGTACCACGTGGCGCTTGCGTCCGAGTTTTTCCAGTTCTTCATCGATAAAGCCACTGAGGTCGCCGGCAAACGACACCAGCGCGTGCGGGCGCGCGCAGTAGTCGTCCAGGCTCAGCGGGCCGGGCACGGTGTCGGCGCGCAGCAGTTTTGGCTGGCTGCGGCGCAGGACCTTGCGCTTGGCGTTGGCCGGGAGGTCGGTGGTGTAGCTGACGCCGATGGAGATTTCGCCCGACGCGAGCAGGCCCGGCATCAATATGTAGTTGACGCGGCGCACCACCAGCACGATCCCCGGGGCTTCGGCGCGCAGGCGTTTGAGCAGCATCGGCAGCAGGGCGAATTCGACGTCGTCGGACAGGCCGATGCGGAACACCGAGGTGCTGGTGGCCGGATCGAAGTCTGCCGCGCGGCTGACCGCGGTGGAAATGGAGTCGAGCGCCGGCGAGAGCAGGGCGAAGATTTCCACGGCGCGGGCGGACGGTTCCATGCTGCGTCCGGTGCGCACGAACAGCGGATCATCGAACAGGCTGCGCAGGCGCGAGAGCGCCGCACTGATCGCCGGCTGGCCGAGAAACAGCTTCTCGGCGGCACGGGTCACGCTGCGTTCGTGCATCAATGTTTCGAACACGATCAGCAGGTTCAGGTCGACACGACGCAGGTCATTACGATTCATCTGGAGTCCTGGCAGAGTCATCAAGCTTGACGAGAGCGGCCATATGAGAACAATGGCCGGCATGAATATTAAGGGGAAAGGCTGGTACTCTGCACCGCTAAATTCAGCTTTGCCCAGCCGATTGCGGCGTTTTTTTCATGGATTTGGCGAACGCCGTCCATACTGCGGAATCAATGACAGGCATGTCGACTATTAATAGCCACTGATGGTCTTGGGTCAAAAGCCCAGATAGAGTTCATGGCATTAGAGGTTACTTTGACGAGGTTTGCGATGTCCCGCACGATCCGTTTTCACAAGTTTGGTCCGGCCGAGGTGCTCAAATGCGAAGAGCATGCGGCCGCTCAGCCAGGTCCTGGCGAAGTGCAGGTGCGTGTCGAGGCGATCGGCATCAGCTGGTACGACATTCTCTGGCGCCAGAACCTGGCCTCGTCGCAGGCACGTCTGCCTTCCGGTCTCGGCCATGAAATGGCCGGCGTGGTCACAGCCATCGGTGATGGCGTTGATGATCTGTCGATTGGTGACAAGGTCGCCAGTTTCCCGGCCGAAAGCCCGAACGACTACCCGGTGTATGGCGAGCTGATCGTCCTGCCGCGCACGGCACTGACCCGTTACCCGGATGTGCTCAGCCCGATCGAAGCCAGCGTGCATTACACGCCGCTGTTGATCGCCTATTTTGCCTACGCCGATCTGGCGCGGGTCAAACCGGGGCAGTTCGCCTTGGTTACTGACGCCAGCCATTGCGCCGGTCCGTCTTTTGTCCAGTTGGGCAAGGCGCTGGGCGTGCGGGTGATCGCCGCGACCAAAACCGCGGAAGAGCGCGAATACCTATTGTCGCTGGGTGCCGAGAAAGTCATCGTCACCGAGGAAGAAGACCTGTTGATGCGAATCAACAAGATCACTGACAACCGTGGCGTCGACGTGGTGTTCGACGGTCTTGGCGGCCCGCAGATGTCGTTGCTCGGTGACGTGCTTGCGCCGCGCGGCAGCCTGGTGCTGTATGGCTTGCAGGGCGGCAACCAGACACCGTTCCCGGCGTGCGCGGCGTTCCAGAAGAACATCCAGTTCTTCGTGCACTGCATCGGTAATTTCACCGGCAAGCCGGAGCTGGGCATCACCCAGGATCACGTCGCGTTGCAGCGTGCCTTGCGTGACATCAATCAGTTGACCGCCGATCGCGTGCTGCTGCCACTGAAGACGCGAGTGTTTCCGTTCAACGAGTTTGTTGAAGCTCATCGCTACATGGACGAATGCCCATGCCGCGAACGGGTCGCCCTTCAGGTCGAGCCTGCGTAAAGCCCCTCCATCAGAGTCCGTGATTTCCACGGACTCTTGCGTTTCATCTCCTGCGAATCACCACTGCCAGTCGCGCATGCGTCTGGATCGATATCTTCTGTCCGTCCTGTATGTCCTGAAAATCGCACCTCTGGTGGCGAGCGATTGCCAAGTGCATTCGCTTCTCTGGCGATGTTTAAAGTCGGGTTCTGAATAGTCCGCCAAATTCTGTTTAATGGGCGTAGGGTATTTCCTATATGTGTTCTGCTTTTCGTGTACTCAATATTCGTGGGACGCTGTAAGAAGTTTCCTCAGATATTTTTTTGATAGAAAAAAACCAATACTTTCAGTGGCTTGTGTGACTATTGGGTGCGCTGTTGTGGCTTGTAAAGGGTCAAGTGTTGCAAATAACTTCAAAAACATAAGTGTTAGTATTTGCTCGTCTATTACTTATTGATGAATTTATTGCGCCAGTGTCACTGCTGATGCGTGATATGACTTTTTTACGCCGGGTAAAGTACTGATGAGCACGATCCATGATCAGGCAATGAACTATGTCTACCAGCAAGTGTTGCAGCGACTGCTGAGCTTCTTCTCCAGAGCCGAACGCACGGCGCTGCAGTTGCTGATCCAGAGGCTGGTGGTCGCCGCGGGCGGCATGGAACGCATGGGGGACTACAAGGTGATGGTCACACCATCCGGCACTCGCGACAGTTGTTACACCCTGGCGCTGCTGCGCGCCGCGCAATTGAGTATCGCCGGGCGTGCGCCGGCCACCTTCCAGCTGCGTGTCGCCACGTTGCGCTGGAGCGGGACGGGGACTGCAACGCTCGACAATCTGCACCGCAGTTTTGGCGCGTTGTTCCTCTACGATGATCCGCGGGTCGAATTGCTGATGGTCGATCATCGTCAAGTGCTGCCATTCAGTCATCTGGAACCCATCAGCAGGGAAAACGCTGACGCCAATCGCATCAACGTGTTGATGATGGGGCATCGACGAGCCAGGGATGAAGGCTTTGTCCTGTGTGACGATGCATGCCTGGCCTGGGCTGAGTTTTACGGTCAGATCGCGCGTTGGGGGAAGGGCGTCGATGCCTGGGTTTGCAGCGACTCGCCAAATCGCCAGAAGCAGTTCATCGAACATCTGGAACATGCCCTGCAAAAGGCCGGAATCGACGGGTTGGCGCCCAATACCGGTACCTTCGATGAGCTGTTTGCCTTGCTCGACGGCTTGGGCGGGGATTTGTATCGAGGGTTTTACAGCGAAGCCGAGCGGCTGTGTTGGCGCCCGGAGAACGGGTTCGAGTCCTGCCGACGTACCACGTTTGTCGACATCCACGACATGGTGCTGGTGGGCAATCTGGAAGAGCGCTGGCCATTGCTCAGTGAGTTTCTCGGATTTCAGGCCGAGGAGTGGCCGTTCAATCAAGACGAGGGTGAGTACGCGGATCCTTTGGTCGAGGCTCATTTATGTGGGCTGCAGGCCGAATTCATTGGCGCGGGCACCTACGAAAGCGGTTTTTCGGAGCATGTCCGGCGTACGTTGGTGAACATGCAGCAGCGACAGCTGCCAGAATCGGCTTGCGAGCAGTTGCTCAGTCGCTTGGGACATCCACAGGCCATCGATGAACTGCGCGAACACGCGGCGAACAGCTTGCACAATGCGTACGGTCTGAACGAAGCGCAATCGGTCTGCCTGTTGTTCTCACCCTTCATTGAGCAGGGCGCTGGCCTGGAGCGATTCCTGCGCAGTTGTCATCCGGGCATGCTGGTCGCGATGCCCGAATTGCACCGCGCGATGCAGGGGCTGCACGGGCCGGAGCAAGTGCTGCAATGGATGACGGATGTGAGTGGTTTGCCCGTCCGATTGATCAGTCGTCTCTATGCCATGGAGCCTCTGCCTGCCAGGGAGACTTCAATACCAGCTCGGGAGAATTCATCAGATAGGACAAACATCGATTCCGGGCGTTTGGCACCTGTGGAATGAACGTTGAAAACTGTCGGATAGATCCCGTCGCGCTGCGGTCAAACTGCCAGTAAACTGCGTTGTATTTCCTGAACCACTCTATTTCAGAGGTTTTGCATGACTATCAGTCCTTTAGCGGGCAAACCGGCACCGGCAGAATTGTTGGTCGATATCCCGCGACTGGTAACGGCTTATTACACTGGCCAACCGGATGCGTCGATTTCCACCCAGCGCGTGGCATTTGGTACCTCTGGCCACCGCGGCAGCTCCTTCGATCTGAGTTTCAATGAATGGCACGTGCTGGCGATCAGTCAGGCGATCTGTCTGTACCGTGAGGCGCAGGGCATCACTGGCCCGTTGTTCGTCGGCATCGACACCCATGCGCTGTCGACCCCGGCCGGCGCAAGCGCGCTGGAAGTGCTGGCGGCCAACGGCGTAACCGTGATGATTGCCGAAGGTGATGAGTACACGCCGACCCCGGCGGTATCGCACGCGATCCTCTGCTACAACCGCGGGCGTACGTCCGGGCTGGCTGACGGCATCGTCATCACGCCATCGCACAACCCGCCGCAAAGCGGTGGCTACAAATACAACCCTACCAACGGCGGCCCGGCTGACACCCACATCACCAAGTGGATCGAAGCCAAGGCCAATGAGCTGCTCGCCAACAAACTGGCCGGGGTCAAACGTGTGAGCTACGAGCAGGCGCTCAAGGCCAGCACCACCCACCGTCACGACTACCTCAACACCTACGTTGCCGACCTGATCAACGTGATCGACTTCGATGCCATCCGTGACGCCAAACTGCGTCTGGGTGTCGATCCACTGGGCGGAGCGGGGGTGCGTTACTGGTCGGCGATTGCCGAGCACTATCGTCTTGATCTGGATGTGGTGAACAGGCAGGTCGACTCGACGTTCCGTTTCATGACGGTCGATTGGGATGGTCAGATCCGCATGGACCCATCGTCCAGCCACGCCATGCAAGGCTTGATCGGCCTCAAGGAACGCTTCGACGTCGCGTTCGCCTGCGATCCGGATCACGACCGTCACGGCATCGTCACCCCGTCGGGTGGCCTGCTGGCACCGAACAACTACCTGGCGGTGGCCATCGACTACCTGTTCCAGAACCGTCCGCAATGGCGCGCCGATGCTGCCGTGGGCAAGACCGTGGTCAGCAGCGGCTTGATTGATCGCGTGGCCAAACGCCTGGGCCGTCGCCTGTACGAAGTCCCGGTCGGTTTCAAATGGTTTGCCGATGGTTTGTTCGACGGCTCGCTGGGCTTTGGTGGTGAGGAAAGTGCTGGTGCGTCGTTCCTGCGCAAGGACGGCGGCGTGTGGAGCACCGACAAGGACGGCCTGATTCCAGCGCTGCTGGCGGCGGAAATGACTGCCCGTACCGGGCGTGACCCGAGCCAGGCTTATCGTGCACTGACTGATGAGCTGGGCGAACCGTTCTCGGTGCGCGTCGATGCCAAGGCCAACCCTGAGCAGAAAGCGCTGCTGAGCAAACTTTCGCCGGAGCAGGTGACCTCGACCGAACTCGCAGGCGAGAAGATTCAAAGCATCCTCAGCCATGCGCCGGGTAACGATCAGGCCATTGGTGGCCTGAAAGTGATGACCGAAAACGGTTGGTTCGCTGCGCGTCCTTCCGGTACCGAAGACATCTACAAGATCTACGCCGAAAGCTTCATTGGCGACGACCACCTCAAGCAACTGGTGGCCGAAGCGCAGACTTTGGTGGATGGCGCTATTTCCACCAAGTGATGGTCAGGTCGTGAGGCCTTTGTGTAGCGAGGGGATTTATCCCCGATGGACTGCGTAGCAGTCCGTTCCTATGCTGAATAATGGCCGCTGTGCGGCCAATCGGGGGATGAACCCCCTCGCTACAAAGGCAAAAAAGGGGCGACCATTATGGTCGCCCCTTTTTTTCGTCTGCAGTTAAGGCCTTCAGGCCAGATCGACCAGCACGATTTCGCTGTCTTCGATCGCAGTCACAGTCAGCAGTGTTTCATGCTCGACTGCAACCCCGTCTCGCGCTTGCGCTCGCAAGCCGTTGACTTCAATCACACC
Organism: Pseudomonas sp. Eth.TT006; assembly: GCF_054456575.1. NCBI lineage: Bacteria > Pseudomonadati > Pseudomonadota > Gammaproteobacteria > Pseudomonadales > Pseudomonadaceae > Pseudomonas > Pseudomonas sp. Eth.TT006. Next base: position 33,915 of record NZ_JBTJEN010000020.1, read on the forward strand.
GGTGGCCGGCACCAGATACGCGCGCCGGCCATTGTCCAGGAGATACTCCGCCGTTTCCCCGGTCTTGAGATTCGCCGCGACCAAACGGGCGTCAGCGCGAATGCGCAAGCTCTGATCGTCGCCGTCCTTGCCGCTGGCCAGGGTTACAAAACCTTCGCGCTGGCCTTTGGGGAACGGCTTGGCACCCCATGATGGCGGCGCGCCGGTTTCGGTCGGCACAATCCAGATCTGGAAAATCCGTGTTTCCTTGTCTTCCAGATTGTATTCGCTGTGGGCGATGCCGGTACCGGCGCTCATCACTTGCACGTCGCCTGCTTCAGTACGGCCCTTGTTGCCCAGGTTGTCCTGGTGGGTAATCGCACCTTCACGCACGTAAGTGATGATTTCCATATCGCGGTGCGGGTGCAGCGGAAAACCGGTGCCTGCGGCGATCACGTCATCGTTCCACACCCGCAGATTGCCCCAGTTCATGCGTTGCGGATCATAGTACTCGGCGAACGAAAAATGGTGATGGGCATTCAGCCAGCCGTGATGAGCGCCGCCCAGCGTGTTGAAAGGTCTGAGTTCCAGCATGATCGTCTCCTCAAAAGGTTCGTCATGGGGCGTAACGCCTGAGCCACGAAGCGAAACCGTCGGTTAATGACAGGCATCATCTATCAGGCAAGCATCAAGAAAAAGCGTAAAAACTGCGGCATTCCGATCGAATTAATCGATTGGATGCCGCATGAAACAATCTCATCCGACTTTCAATTCATCGCCTAAACCAATGACCTGTAAGCATTTCGCTAGAACTGATGGGCAAATACCGCCACCATAGCCGCAACAGCCTCACACCCTGGAGCCCTCAGCGTGACGCAACACACTCCCGATCTTCCTCCCGAACTCCGCCCCCTAGCCGAGATGCCCTGGTTCAAGCGCCTGGCCGCGCGGTTCTTCGGCCATGGTCTGACCCGCTTGCGCGCGCAGCATCGTGCTTCATGGCTGCACGGTCAGGCCGACGGGTTTCGCAGCGGTCACACCGCCGGCGTGGAGTACGGCTTTAAAGAGGGCAAGCTCGAAGGCCTGGAAGAAGGCCGACAAATCCTGCTGATTCGTGACAGTCGCAATACCGAGCACCGTCCGCCGAGCATCGACAACCATCTGTTCGACGATTGGCGTCTGCCGCTCAGTGCCGAACTGAAGAAGCGCATGAAGGCCGATGTGGCGCGCCTGCTGCCTGAACACGCCCAGCCCAGCGTTGCTCAATGGAAGATGATCTTCAGTGATACGCCGTCAACCTCAGTGATTGCCGGGGCCGGAGCCGGCAAGTCGACCACGCTGGTGTTGCGTATCCTGTTGCTCACGCACTACCTGGGCTTTGAGCTGGACTCGATGACCGTGGTGACCTTCACCCGTGAATCGCGCAAGGATTTCATCAACAAACTGATCGAATTGTTCGCCCTGTGGGGCCGGCCGCTAAGCTTGAAGCAGGCGCGGGAGCTGGTGCGCACCTTCCATTCACGTATTTTGCCGATGGTCCGCAGTCTGCCGGGGTTCGAGCGCTTGCAGGCGTTCGAGAACCTGAGTGACCGGATGCAAGGCGCTGACGAGGAAGTCGACAGCAATCCGTTCGACCTGCGCATTAACGACGCCCAGCGCCGCCAACTCAACGCCTGTTATCACCGGTTGTTTACCGAAGACGAGCGTTTCCGTCAGTTGATTCAGCCATTGGCCAAGGCCGGCTTGCAGCTCAAGGAGCTGGAACGCGATCACCCGGACGTGCAAAAGCGTATGGCCGTGACTGAATTGGCGGCCAAGCGCGATGAAGAGCTGTGCGACGCCATCGAAGATCTGTGGTTTCGTGCCGGTGCCTGGCCGATCAAGGGTATCGAGCCCAGCCGGCAAACTTTTGAAATTAATGGCTCAACCTTCCATTGCCATGGCTACATTCCCAGTCTGGATGCCTGGGTAGTGCTGGGTTTTGATCCTCGGGAAAACCCGCAGATCTGCAGACCCAATGCCAAGCTCAGTGTCCGCGCCGAGTGGGCCGTAAAGCGCACTCTGTTTCAAGCTTTCTGTCGTAAACCATTGATTTGGTTAGATAGCTACGACTCATCAAAGCGGGTTTTGGCGATGCTGGCCGCTGATGCCAGCGCCGGTCCAGGTTTCGATTACAAGGTCAAAGGCGAGTTGGCGTCGGCGCCACTGCTGGACTGTTTTGTCGCGGCGGCTGGCTTCATCGAAAACCTCGGGCTGGATGTGCCGGATGCGGTCGGACGCATGAGTTTTGCCAAGGACGATCCGGACCGGTTCTTCTTCGAAGCGCTGAGCCTGTTCTGGCGCGCGCTGGAAGATCATCTGCTCGATCAGAAACCGCCGGTGATGACCTATAACCGAATGTTTGCGCTGTTCAGCGAGCATTCGCCGGAGAACCTCAAGCTTCTCAGTGATGAGCTGCTGAGGCCCATGTCGCACCTGATGATCGACGAGTTTCAGGACGTTTCGCCGCAAATTGTCTCCTGGATTCGCGCCAGTCTCGCGGAAATTCGCAGTCGCGGCCCGGCCATGCATGTCGGGCGAGGAGCCCAGCGTTCATCTTTGCTCTGTGTGGGAGACGACTGGCAGTCAATCTACGGTTGGCGCGGCAGTTCGCCGAGTTACTTCATGGAGTTCAACAAGGAATTCCCGTCACCGAGCACCACCCGGGTGATGCTCAGTGACAACTACCGCAGCCATCAGCACATCATTGATGCGGCCGAGCACATTGTGCGTGCCGCACCGGCGATTCCGGGCAAGAAGGCCAAGGCCGGCGGCGCGCCAAAGCCGCTGCAACCGGTCAATGTACTGGAGCGTAACGATGAGGCCATGGGCCAGCGCCTGGCCGAGCATTACAATCGTGGTGATACGATCTTGATGCTTTATCGAAAAGGTAGCGATAAGTCACTGTTTGAGCAGCATATTCAGTCAGTAGTTAATGTTGATTCGAGCTTGCCCTACGACGCTCGGCGCCTGAAACAGCTCACGTACCACAGTGCCAAAGGCCTGCAGGCCGATGCGGTTTTCCTGCTTGGCGATTGCCAGCACCTGACCAGCTCACCGTATAAAAATCAGGTTTACCGCATGGCCGGGCTCGGCAAGACCGGCGACAGCGAGCCGTATGACACGGCGCAAAAGGACGAAATCCTGCGCCTGGCTTACGTTGGCATCACTCGGGCCGCCAGCCATTGTTATTGGTACGTCGAACCGCAGGAGGCTCAAGCTGTGAACATGCCGAGGGCGTCCGATCGGGTTGCCCAAGGCAAGGCATTCTTCGCCGATCACCGCGCAAAAGTAAAATCTGCCTGACCATCAGGTACAAAAAAAGCCCGCCATCATTGGCGGGCTTTTTTATTAAAAACAAAGGGTTATGCGTAACTCTTGAGGGATTCCGGAGGAATGAAAGTCTCCAGTTCATCCTCCACGGCTTCAATGATGCGCTCGACATCCGCTGCATTCATCACCGTGGCACAAGGAATGCCGGCAATGGCGATCAGGGTTTCGCCGCTGGCACGATCAAACAGACGGGCAATCATGCTGCCCGGTGCATCCATCGTTGCTTCGAAACCCATGGGATGAAAGTGCCAGCGCATCAGCTGACACGCGTTGGGGAAGGTGACTTTACTGGAGCCGTTGTTCATGTGTTACCCGCCTTCTTCATCGAGCGTTTCCATTCGCTCATGCTAGGTGGGAAGAGCCTTCAATGGCTCAACCGGTCAATGACATTAAAAGTAGCATCCGCATGTGAAATTTCCGTGAGGTTTTTCAGTTCATTTTGCGATTGCTGCGCGTTTTTTGATGTAAGTCACGCGCCGATCATTCATCGCCAAAAGGCCATCACCGCTAGCCGTTGCTCGCCGCGCCGAACTTGGGCAAGCTCGATCTTTTTCTGCCGAGCCTTTTATGCACGCCGACGATGACGGCCCACAACAGACCCCGGCCACGGCCGCCACGGTCATGCGCTATCACCTGAGCTGGAAGCACCGCGACCTCGACAGCGTCATAGCGCTGTATCACCCCGAGGTTCAGTACAACGATTTCTTCCAGAATCGGGTCCTTGGCCTCGACGAGTTGCGCGAGTACGTGCGCGTCAGCATGCCGCGAGAATCCGACGAAGCGCTGGAGCATTGCGACCGGATTCGCGTGGATGGCAACACTGCGTTCATTCAGTACGAAGTGACCCTGCGCGGTGGCGATGGTCTCGTGTCGTTCCGCTCCAGTGAAGCGATCACGGTCAGGGACGGCCTGATCTGGCGGGTCAACGAATATGCGTCGCTGGTTCGCGGGCAAAGCCAGGATGCTGCGGCGCCCAGTCAGCGTCCGGCGGTCAGCCGCCTCGGGCTGTCACCGCGTCAGCTGAGTTTCATGGCCGAGGATCTGCAGCAATACTTCGAACGGCAGCAGCCGTATCTTGACCCGGAGCTGGACCTGCAACGGGTGGCGAAGGAGTGCGGCTACAGCCGCAACCAGATTTCCTATCTGCTCAACCAGGTGTTGGGGCAGAGTTTCTACCGCTACGTGAATCAGGCGCGCCTGCAACATCTGCTGAAATCGCTGGACTGCGCTGCCTCACCACTGCGCATCGACGAGCTGGCGTTTGCCGCCGGGTTCAATTCGTTGTCGGCGTTCTACAGCTGTTTTCGTCAGCACACCGGCCAGTCACCCAAGGCCTACGCCAAACAAATTTCTTTGCGGGCACGCGCGCAAGACTTGTCCTGATCCGAGCCACTAGGATCGACGCCATCGAAGGTTTTCAGTGGCGGAGTCTTGCATGCCGGCGTGGCGCACTATCAGTTTGTGGATGGACCAGCTTGACGAACCGCTGCTGGCAAGGCCGGCACTGGAGCAGGATCTGGATGTCGACGTGGCAATCATCGGCGCCGGTTACACCGGGCTGTGGACCGCGTACTACCTGAAAAAGCTCGCGCCGGGCCTGGACATCGCCATCGTCGAGGCGCAAACCGCCGGTTTCGGTGCATCCGGGCGCAATGGCGGCTGGCTGATGGGCAATCTGCTGGGCGAGGATCGGCTGCTCGCGGGTCTGTCGCCGCAACAGCGTCGCGCCTCGTTCGATTTGCTGCACAGCATTCCGGACGAAGTGGAAATCGTCCTCGAACGTGAAGATATCCGCTGCGATTATCGCAAAGGCGGGGTGTTGTACTGCGCCGCTCGCTACCCCGAGCAGGAAGCCAGCCTGCGCGAATACCTTGCCAAGTTGCATGCTCAGGGCCTTACCGACAACGATTATCGCTGGCTAAGCCCTGAGCAACTGGCGCAACAGATACGTATCGCCAAAGCCTATGGCGGTATTTACGCGCCGCATGTGGCGACCATCCACCCGGCGAAGCTGGTGCGCGGTCTGGCGCGTACGGTGCAGGGCATGGGGGTGAAGATCTACGAAAACAGCCCGGTCACCCATTGGCAGTCGGGCAGCTTGCGTACGGCCAAGGCCAGCGTGCGCAGTCGCTGGATCGTGCCGGCCGTCGAAGGTTATTCGGTCACGCTGCCGCCGCTGGGGCGCTATCAACTGCCGGTGCAAAGCCTGATTGTCGCCACCGAGCCGTTGTCGGCGGCGACCTGGGACGAAATCGGCCTCAATCGCGGCCAGGCGTTCAGCGAGTTCAGCCGCCAGGTCACGTATGGCCAGCGCAGCGCCGACAACCGCCTGATCTTCGGTGCCCGCGGTGGTTACCAGTTCGCCGGCAAGCTGCGGCACAACTTCGACCTGACCCGCGATGAGGTCGAGCTGCGCCGTTATCTGTTCGGCGAGCTGTTCCCGCAACTGAAAAACGTGCAGATCACCCACGCCTGGGGCGGCAACCTTGGCATGTCCCGGCATTTCAAGCCGCACATGCTTTGTGATCGCGCCAATGGCATTGCGCTGTCCGGCGGTTATGGCGGGGAGGGTGTCGGTGCCAGCAATCTGGGTGGTCGCACCCTGGCCGATCTGATCCTCGAACGTGACACCGAACTGGTGCAGCAGCCGTGGGTGCTGGCGGACGGCGGGATTCATGCGCTGCGCGCCTGGGAGCCCGAGCCGTGCCGCTGGCTGGGCTACAACGCGATCATCAAAAGCTTCGTCCATGAAGACCAGACCCTGGCCAACCCGGCCACCGCGCCTTTGCGACGCAAGCTCGCCAGTCGGGTCGCGGGCTTTATGGAAGGTTTCATGCACTAAGCGCCGTTTTCCTCACAAGACAGGTTCCGCCATGAACATTACGCAGTTCAAGAACACCGCCAGCCTGCAGCTGGACGAGTCGAACCCGGTCGCCGTGCCCCTCGGCCAACCCATCGCCATTGCCTCGACCACCAGTGTCGAGCGCGACGACGGCGTGGAAACCGGCGTCTGGGAATGCACGCCGGGGCGTTGGCGCCGACAGATCACCGCTCAGGAGTTCTGCCATTTCATTTCCGGGCGTTGCACGTTCACCCCGGACGACGGCGGCGAAATCCTGCACATACAAGGTGGCGACGCACTGATGTTGCCGGCCAACACGCTCGGTATCTGGGATATCCAGGAGACCGTGCGCAAGAGCTACGTGCTGATTTTCTGATTGTCTGATCCTTTGATTGCCTGCCAACAACAATAGTCTCTACAGGAATCGACCCCATGCTCCAGAAAACCCTCAGCCTGGCGCCGCTGCTGCTGGCCGCCTCGATCAGCCATGCCGCGGAAACGGTCAAGGTTTACAACTGGTCCGACTACATCGCACCGGACACCACGAAAAATTTCCAGAAAGACACCGGCATCGGTGTCACCTATGACGTCTACGACAGCAACGAAACCCTCGACGGCAAGTTGATGACCGGTAAATCCGGCTACGACGTGGTGTTTCCGTCCAACCACTTCATGGCCCGGCAGATTCAGGGCGGGGCGCTGAAGAAGCTCGACAAGAGCCAGTTGCCGAACTGGAAGAACCTCAACCCGGTGTTGCTCAAGGCTTTGCAGGTCAACGACCCGAACAACGAGCACGGCTTCCCGTACCTGTGGGGCAGCACCGGGATCGGTTACAACATCGCCAAGGTCAAAGCGGTGCTGGGTGACAACGCGCCGGTGGATTCCTGGGATCTGATCTTCAAGCCCGAGTACATGGAAAAACTGCAGAAATGCGGCGTCGCCATCCTCGACAACGGCCCGGAATTACTGCCGGCGGCGCTCAACTATCTGGGATTGCCGCCACACAGCAAGAACCCCGACGATTACAAAAAGGCCGAAGCGCTGCTGATGAAAGTGCGGCCGTATGTCAGTTACTTCCATTCCTCGAAATACACCAGCGACCTGGCCAACGGCGATATCTGCGTCGCCGTCGGTTTCTCCGGCGACATTCTGCAAGCGGAAAACCGCGCCAAGGAGGCGAAGAATGGCGTTGATATCGGTTACGCCATTCCCAAGGAGGGCGCGGCGATCTGGTTCGACATGGTAGCGATGCCCGCCGATGCGCCGGACGAGAAGGCCGGTTACGCCTTCATGAACTACCTGCTGCGCCCGGACGTGATGGCCGGCATCAGCAATTACGTGCACTACGCCAACGGCAACCAGGCGGCTGACGGCCTGATCGACCCGGCGATCAAGGGCGACACCAAGGTTTACCCGAGCCCGGAGATGATGGGCAAGCTGTTTGCGCTGGAGGCGATGCCGCTGAATATCGACCGGATCCGCACGCGGGTATGGAACAAGATCCGTACCGGTAGCTGATCCACTTCAACCCTGTAGGAGCTGCCGCAGGCTGCGATCTTTTGACTTTGCTTTTAAGATCAAAAGATCGCAGCCTTCGGCAGCTCCTACAAAGGCGTGTTTATTGGGCTGATATCAATGCACTGGCATCGCACTAATAAAGTGCAGGAAAGTGAGACGCGCCTAACGAAAAACAACTTAGCCATATTTAATATTTAAATAGAAAATCGTCAGACAATTTGGCAGGGCGCAATCCACTAAAACATTCTTTCGCCTCCGCAGGCTTTGTTTACGGCAGTTTTCCGGACTAGTGCAATTTGATCTCAAAAAAACGCTAGACGACAGATTTCAAATTGTGTCAGGTTTCTGATGCCTTCATTGGGCGAGTGATAGGACGATCTCGCCAGGGATTGTCCCTATCTGACAAAAACTGTTCCATTGCTAAACAAGGAAGTGTGTTTATGTCGAAAGTAAAAGCTAACGCTATTGATATCACCGCAGACACATTCGTGCCTGTCGGCGCCGTGCAGCCTCTGGCTGCAACCAGCTCCGCCTGGAACCAGATCAATAGCTTCAGCCACCAGTACGACCGTGGCGGTAACCTCACGGTCAATGGCAAACCCTCCTTCTCCGTCGACCAGGCTGCAACCCAGTTGCTGCGCGACGGCGCTGCCTACCAGGACAAGGATGGCAGCGGCAAGATCGAACTCACCTATACGTTCCTGACTTCGGCCTCGTCCAGCACGATGAACAAGCACGGGATCAGCGGGTTCAGCCAGTTCAGTACGCAACAACAGACCCAGGCCAAGCTCGCCATGCAATCCTGGGCCGACGTGGCCAACGTGACCTTCACCGAAAAAGCCACGGGCGGTGACGCCCACATGACCTTCGGGAACTACAGTGGTGGCCAGGATGGTGCTGCGGCGTTCGCTTATCTGCCAGGCACAGGCGCCGGTTATGACGGCACCTCGTGGTACCTGATCAACAGTGGCTACACGCAGAACAAGACCCCGGACCTGAACAATTACGGGCGTCAGACCCTGACTCACGAAATCGGCCACACCCTGGGTCTGGCTCACCCTGGCGACTATAACGCCGGGAATGGCAACCCGACCTACAACGACGCTTCCTACGGCCAGGACACTCGCGGCTACAGCGTCATGAGCTACTGGAGCGAAAGCAATACCAGTCAGAACTTCAGCAAGGGCGGCGTCGAAGCGTATTCGTCCGGCCCGCTGATGGACGACATTGCGGCCATCCAGAAGCTCTACGGCGCCAACATGAGCACCCGTACCGGTGACACCACCTACGGCTTCAACTCCAACGCCGGTCGCGATTTCCTCAGCGCCTCGTCGTCGAGCGACAAGCTGGTGTTCTCGGTGTGGGATGCGGGCGGCAAGGATACCTTCGACTTCTCGGGCTTCACCCAGAACCAGAAGATCAACCTCAACGAAGCGTCGTTCTCCGACGTTGGCGGCCTGATCGGTAACGTATCGATCGCCAAAGGCGTGACCATCGAGAACGCCATCGGCGGTTCGGGCAACGACCTGCTGATCGGCAACAGTGTGTCCAACGAGCTCAAGGGCGGTGCCGGCAACGACATCCTCTACGGCGCCGGTGGTGCGGACAAACTGTGGGGCGGTGCAGGTTCGGACACCTTCGTGTTCGCCGCCAGTTCCGATTCCAGGCCGGGGGCGATCGATCAGATCCTCGATTTCGTCAGCGGTCTGGACAAAATCGATCTGACCGGCATCACCAATGGCGCAGGCCTGCACTTCGTCAGCAGCTTCACCGGTGCCGCTGGCGACGCGATCCTGACCTCGTCGGGCGGCAACAGCCTGTTGTCGGTGGACTTCTCCGGGCACGGCGTGGCGGACTTCCAGGTCAGCACCGTGGGCCAGGCAGCGACCAGCGACATCGTGGCGTGATGTGAAACAGGAAAGCGGCGCGTGATGCGCCGCTTTCTTTGCTTGCATCGTTCGACGTCGTACGCAAGGCTACGCGCTGGAGTGAATATTCCCATGATCAGTAAAGCTTTTACCTACAAGGCACGGGCGTGGTTTAGCGCAGCGCTCATCATGATTTCTGGAGAAACAAGCATGGCAAGCAGCCTCAGACTCGAAGATCCGTCAGTATTCGCCGGCCAGTGGCAAGCGACGCTGAGCGCCAACAATGACGCACCCGAAGCGCAAAAGCTGCAGGACAAACCTTCGAACACCTGTGCCCTTGAACTGCTGGCCAACCAGACCGTAGGCAAGGGTGCCGAATGCCTGGGCGCATGGCTGGAAAGTTCGCCTGTCGGCTGGTTTCCGGAACCCGACGGAATTGCTGTCACCGGCAAGGAAGGTTCAAGAATCGTGTTTCTCAGCCGACAACGTGACGGGTTCTATTCCACCACTTTGAAATCGGGCCTGATGATTACACTCGAGCGCGCCACCCAATAAATGACCAACTAGCCGACTTGAATATAGGGCAGTGCTTGAATGTTATAAGTGAACACAGGCAGTTGTTATTGAATTGTAAGCGGTACTTGCAAAAACATCTTTCGCAGGTAAGCGGAACATTAATTGAGCGCTCGCCGAAGTCTGGCGAGATCTATCACTTCAGGAAGAATCAATGAAGATGGCGAAGGCCCCAGCCACCGCTCCCTTATTCAAGGCTTTGGCTGACTATAAAAGTATTCTGATCAGCGTCGGCTGCTTTACCGCACTGATTAACGTGCTGATGCTGGTGCCCTCGATTTATATGCTGCAGGTCTATGACCGCGTGCTGTCTTCGCAGAATGAAACCACCCTGGCGATGTTGTCGTTGATGGTCGTCGGGTTCTTCGCGTTCATTGGCGCGCTGGAAGTGATCCGCAGCTTTATCGTGATCCGCATCGGCAGCCAGCTGGAGCGCCGCTTCAACCTGCGGGTGTATCAGGCGGCGTTCGAGCGCAACCTTTTCAAGGGTGAGGGCAACGCCGGGCAATCGCTCGGCGACCTGACCCACATTCGACAGTTCGTCACCGGCCCGGCGCTATTCGCATTTTTCGATGCGCCGTGGTTTCCGGTCTATCTCTTTGTCATCTACTTGTTCAACGTCTGGCTGGGCGTGCTGGCCACTGCCGGCGCGCTGCTGCTGATTGCGCTGGCGTGCCTCAACGAATACATGACTAAAAAGCCGCTGGGCGAAGCTGCCGGTTTCTCGCAGAAGTCCAGCCAACTGGCGACCAGCCACCTGCACAACGCCGAAACCATCCAGGCCATGGGCATGCTCGGTGCACTGCGCAAGCGCTGGTTCGGCGTGCACTCGCGTTTCCTCGGCCTGCAGAACCAGGCCAGCGACACTGGCGCGATAATCAGCTCGATCAGCAAGACCCTGCGCCTGTGCCTGCAATCGCTGGTGCTCGGCCTCGGTGCCTTGCTGGTGATCAAGGGCGACATGACCGCAGGGATGATGATTGCCGGTTCGATCCTGATGGGCCGCGTGCTGAGCCCGATCGACCAGTTGATCGCGGTGTGGAAACAGTGGAGCGGGGCGAAGCTGGCTTACCGGCGTCTGGACGCGCTGCTGCAGGCGTTCCCGCCCAGCGATGAGGCCATGGCGCTGCCGGCGCCGAAAGGCCAGATCAGCTTCGAACAAGTGAGTGCCGGCCCGCCGGGGCAACGCGCTGCAACCTTGCACATGGTCAATTTCAATCTCGGTGCCGGCGAAGTGCTGGGTGTGCTCGGCGCCTCCGGTTCCGGCAAGTCGACCCTGGCCCGGGTGCTGGTCGGCGTATGGCCGACCCTCGGTGGCACGGTGCGTCTGGACGGGGCCGACATTCATCGCTGGAACCGTGACCAGCTCGGCCCATATATCGGCTACCTGCCACAAGACATCGAACTGTTCAGCGGCAGCATCGCCGAGAACATTGCCCGCTTCAGCGAGGCCAGCCCGGAGAAAGTCGTGGCCGCCGCGCAACAGGCCGGCGTTCACGAAATGATCCTGCGCCTGCCGCAAGGCTACGACACGCAACTGGGCGAGGACGGCAGCGGCCTGTCCGGCGGGCAGAAGCAGCGCGTGGCGCTGGCCCGGGCGATGTATGGCGAGCCAAGTCTGGTGGTGCTCGATGAACCGAACTCCAACCTCGACACGGTCGGTGAAGCGGCACTGGCCAGCGCCATCGCCCAGCTCAAGGCCAAAGGCACCACGGTGGTGCTGGTAACGCATCGCTCGTCGGTCCTTGCCCAGGCGGACAAATTGCTGGTGCTCAATGACGGCCGTCTGCAGGCGTTCGGCGCCAGTCAGGACGTGCTCAAGGCGCTGTCCGGCGCTCAGGAACAGCAACGGGAAAAATCCGCGCAGGCACCGGGCGGGCTCAGCATGAGCCGGCAGTACCAGCCCACGACAAGGAATTCGGGTGTATGAGCAGCGCCAGCATGAACACTGAAAACGAAGCGAGCATGGAACACGCGTACATCACCGAGCGCCCCGAGCGCGATGCGAAATTCTTCGCGCGCATGGGCTGGATCCTCGCGCTGGCCGGGGCCGGCAGTTTCTTCACCTGGGCTGCTCTGGCACCGCTGGATCAGGGCATTCCGGTGCAGGGCACCGTGGTGGTTTCGGGCAAACGCAAGGCCGTGCAATCGATGAGCAACGGTGTGGTCAGCCGGATCCTCGTGCGCGAAGGCGAGAGCGTCAAACAGGGCCAGCCGCTGTTCCGCCTCGATCAGACCCAGGTCGCCGCCGATGTGCAATCGCTGCAGGCGCAATACCGCATGGCCTGGGCCAGCCTCGCGCGCTGGCAGGCGGAGCGCGACAACCTCAAGCAGATCACCTTTCCTGCCGAGCTGAGCAACGATCCGGATCCGCGTCTGGCGCTGGTCCTGGAAGGTCAGCGTCAACTGTTCAGCAGCCGCCGCGAAGCGTTCTACCGCGAGCAGGCCGGATTGCGCGCGAGCATCGAAGGCGCCACGGCGCAACTGGCCGGCATGCGTCGCGCGCGCACCGATCTGAATGCCCAGGCCGACTCGCTGCAACAGCAACTGAGCAACCTGCAGCCGCTGGCGGACAACGGTTACATCCCGCGCAACCGCTTGATGGAGTATCAGCGTCAACTGTCGCAAGTGCAGCAGCAACTGGCGGAGAACACCGGCGAAAGCGGGCGCGTGGAGCAGGGAATCCTCGAATCGCGCTTGAAGCTGCAACAGCATGGCGAGGAATATCAGAAGGAAGTGCGCACGCAACTGGCTGACGCGCAGCTCAAGAGCGTGACGCTCTCCGAGCAACTGACTTCGGCCGGTTTCGACCTGCAACACAGCGAGATCGTTGCCACCGCCGACGGCGTGGCGGTCAACCTCGGGGTGCATACCGAAGGCGCCGTGGTGCGTCAGGGCGAAACCCTGCTGGAGATCGTTCCGCAAGGCACCACCCTGGAAGTGGAAGGGCATTTGCCGATCAACCTGATCGACAAGGTCGGTACGCACCTGCCGGTGGACATCCTGTTCACCGCGTTCAACCAGAGCAAGACACCGCGCGTGCCGGGTGAGGTCAGCCTGATTTCCGCCGACCAGATGGTCGACGAAAAAACCGGCGTGCCGTACTACGTGCTGCGCAGCAGCGTCAGTGATCAGGCGATGGAGAAACTCCACGGTCTGGTGATCAAGCCCGGTATGCCGGCGGAAATGTTCGTGCGCACCGGCGAACGTTCACTGCTCAATTACCTGTTCAAACCCTTGCTCGATCGGGCTGGCTCTGCGTTGACGGAAGAATAAGGATGTTCGGCGGTATGAATAAGCTTTCGATGTTGGGAGCAGTGCTCGCGCTGCTCGCAGGAAACAGCGCGCTGGCGGCCATGGGGCCTTTCGAAGTCTACGAACAGGCATTGCGCAACGACCCGGTGTTCCTTGGCGCGATCAAGGAACGCGACGCCGGTCTGGAAAACCGCGCCATCGGCCGCGCCGGTTTGCTGCCAAGGCTGGGCTACAACTACAACCGCGGGCACAACACCTCGAAGGCCACGCAACTGACCAATCGCGGCAACGTCACCGACGATCGCAACTACAACAGTTACGGCTCGACCCTGACCTTGCAGCAACCGCTGCTCGACTACGAAGCCTACGCCGCCTATCGCAAGGGCGTGGCGCAGTCGTTGTTCGCCGACGAGGCATTTCGCGGCAAGAGCCAGGAGTTGCTGGTGCGGGTGCTGGACAACTACACCAAAGCCCTGTTTGCCCAGGATCAGATCGACATCGCCCAGGCCAAGAAAAAGGCCTACGAGCAGCAGTTCCAGCAGAACGAGCACATGTTCAGGCAGGGCGAGGGCACGCGTACCGACATCCTCGAGGCCGAGTCACGCTACGAACTGGCGACCGCCGAGGAGATCGAGGCGCGCAACGAACAGGACGCCGCTTTGCGCGAACTGGGCGCGCTGGTCGGTGTGCAATCGGTGGACATCAGTGAGCTGGCGCCGCTGGATCAGAACTTCCAGACCTTCGCGCTGATGCCGGCCAACTACGACACTTGGCACGAGCTGGCGATCAGTAACAACCCGAACCTGGCGTCGCAACGCCAGGCGGTGGAAGTGGCCAAGTACGAAGTCGAGCGCAACCGCGCCAGGCACCTGCCGAAAGTCAGCGCCTACGCGTCGATCCGCAAGACCGAGTCGGACAGCGGCAACACCTATAACCAGCGCTACGACACCAACACCATCGGCTTCGAAGTCAACGTGCCGCTGTATGCCGGCGGCGGGGTATCGGCCGCGACCCGTCAGGCCAGCCGCACCATGGAACAGGCCGAATACGAACTCGACGGCAAGACCCGCGAAACCCTGATCGAGCTGCGCCGCCAGTTCAGCGCCTGCCTGTCCGGCGTCAACAAACTGCGCGCCTACCAGAAAGCCCTGGCCTCGGCGGAAGCGCTGGTGGTGTCGACCAAACAAAGCATTCTCGGCGGTGAGCGGACCAATCTGGATGCGCTGAACGCCGAGCAACAGCTCTTTACCACCCGCCGCGATCTGGCCCAGGCACGCTACGACTACCTGATGGCCTGGACCAAACTGCATTACTACGCGGGAACGCTGAACGAACAGGACCTGGCGCGGGTGGATGAGGCGTTTGGTGTTGCTCATCGCTAATGTGCATGACATGAGAGCGGCCCTCACCCTAACCCTCTCCCAGAGGGAGAGGGGACTGACCGGGGGATGCTCGAGATGGCCGCAGGCTTGACTGAGCTGTGCTGAATCCATAATCGACACGGTTTTTCAGGTCGATGCATAGCGCAAGACACCTGAATCGACTCGGTTTTTCAGGTCGATGCATAGCGCAAGACACCTGGGTCGGCTCCCTCTCCCCCCGGGAGAGGGCTGGGGTGAGGGTTCAGGCAACACCGCAGAAGAACCTGCATAAAACAAGAAAAGTGAGTGGTGAACATGGAAGTACGCATCAAGCCGGCAGCGGTCGGCACCCTGTTGCTCGCAGTTTCCATCGCGCAAGCCAATGCGCAGTACCTCGAAACCGGTCAGCCCGGCGATCCGGCCAGTTGGCGCAGCGCCGAATTCCAGCGTGACTGGGGGCTGGCGCGGATGCAGGCCGATCAGGCCTATGCCGCCGGCATCACCGGCAAAGGCGTGAAGATCGGCGCGCTCGATTCCGGCTTCGATGCCGCCCATCCCGAGTTCGCGTCTGACCGCTATCACCCGGTGCTGGCGTCCGGCAGCTATGTCGACGGTTCGCTGTTCAGCGTCAACGGCACCCTCAACCCGAACAACGATTCTCACGGCACCCACGTGGTCGGCACCATGGGCGCGAGCCGTGACGGCAACGGCATGCACGGCGTGGCATACAACGCGCAGATCTACGTTGGCAACACTAACAAGAACGACAGTTTCCTGTTCGGCCCCAATCCCGATCCGCGTTATTTCAAAGCGGCCTACGATGCCCTGGCCGCTGCCGGCGTGCGCGCGATCAACAACAGTTGGGGCAGCCAGCCGCCGGATGTCAGCTATCGCACCCTGGCCGATCTGCACGCGGCCTATGCCCAGCACTGGAATCGCGGCACCTGGCTCGACGCAGCAGCGGATGTCTCGCGGCGCGGCGTGATCAACGTGTTCAGCGCCGGCAACAGCGGTTACCCGAACGCCAGCGTGCGCTCGGCGCTGCCGTACTTTCAGCCGGACCTCGAAGGCCATTGGCTGGCCGTCTCCGGGTTGGATCAAAGTAATCAGCAGAAGTACAACCAGTGCGGCATCGCCAAATACTGGTGCATCACCACGCCGGGAGCGAAGATCGACAGCACCATTCCGGGCGGCGGCTACGCGATCAAGTCCGGCACCTCGATGGCCGCGCCGCACGCCACCGGCGCCCTGGCGCTGGTGATGGAACGCTATCCGTACATGAACAACCAGCAGGCGCTCGAAGTGCTGCTGACCACCGCCACGCAACTCGACGGTTCGGTCACCGATGCACCGAACGAGCGGGTCGGCTGGGGTGTGGCCAACCTCAATCGGGCGCTGCACGGGCCGGGGCAATTGCTCGGCGTGTTCGATGCCAATCTGGGCGCCGGGCAAAGCGATGTCTGGAGCAATGACATTTCCGACAAGGCGCTGATTCAGCGCCAGAGCGAAGACCTCGCCGAACACCGCGCCTGGCAGCAGACCCTGCAGGACAAGGGCTGGCAGCACGGCGTCCCGGCCGGCGCCAGTCAGCAGGATCAGACCGATTACGCGGTGGGCATGGCCCGCGATGCCGCTGCGGCGACCCGGATCTATCAGGGCAGCCTGATCAAGTCCGGGGCCGGGCGCTTGCTGCTGACCGGCGACAACACCTTCCGTGGTCCGACCACGGTCAATGGCGGTCTGCTCAGCGTCAACGGTTCGCTGGCCTCGGCGGTGACGGTCAACGACAGCGGCACCCTGGGCGGTTCCGGGCGGATCGGCTCGCTGCTCGCCAACCGTGGCGGCCGCGTGGCGCCGGGCAATTCCATCGGCACCCTGAACGTCGCCGGTGACGTGACCTTTGCCCCGGGCTCGACCTACGCCGTCGAGCTGTCGCCGAACAGCAGCGACCGCATCGTTGCCGGCGGCACCGCGGGCATCGACGGCGCCACGGTCAGCCTCTCGCTGGAAAACAGCCCGACCTTGCTCAGCACCACTGAGACCCGCAGCCTGCTCGGGCACTCGTACGACATTCTGCAAGCGGCCGGCGGCATTCAGGGCCAGTTCGGTGCGGTGCTGCCGGACTATCTGTTCATCGGTGGCAGCCTTGGCTACGCGGCGAATGCCATTCAATTGGATATCCAGCGCAACGCAACCACGTTCGCCAGCGTCGGGCAAACCCCGAATCAGCGCGCCGTGGCGGCGGCTGTCGAGGACCTCGGTGCCGGCAACTCGGTGTACGAAAGCCTGTTGCTGTCGCCTTCTGCAGCCTCGGCGCAACAAGCGTTCCAGCAACTGAGTGGGGAGATCTACCCGGCGCTGGGCACCATGCTGATCAACGACAGCCGGCAGTTGCGCGACGCGGTTGGCGAACGCCTGCACGACGCCAGCGCCACGCAAAGCAACGGCTGGATCAAGGCCCTCGGCGCCTGGGGTTCGACCGATTCCGGCCACGACACCTCGCGTTACAGCACGTCGATCGGCGGCTTGTTGGCGGGTGTCGACGGCGCGCTGGACGAGCAGACCCGTATCGGTCTGGTCACCGGCTACAGCGACAGCTCGCTGAACATGGGTTCGGACACGCATTCATCGGCCAAGGTCGACAGCTATCACCTCGGCGCCTACGCCGGTCACGACATCGGCGCCTGGCGTTTGAGCACTGGCGCGGCCTACAGCTGGCATCGCGCCGATGTGAAGCGCGATCTGCAGTACGGCGAAGTCAGCGCCAAACAGAAAACCAAGGTCGATGCGGCGACTACCCAAGTATTCGGTGAAGCAGCGTATCGCCTGAACCTGCAACCGCTGGCGCTGGAGCCGTTCGCCAATCTGGCCTACGTGCATCTGAACACGGAAGGATTCACCGAGAAGGGCGACGCCGCGGCACTGAAAAGCTCTGGTGATCAACGTGACGCCGTGCTCAGCACTCTCGGCGTACGCGCGGTCAAGCGCTTCAATCTGTCGAATCAGCAGGCGCTGGAACTGAGCGGCCACCTCGGCTGGCAGCACAGCTTGAGTGACATCGATTCTGAGCAGCACTTGCGCTTTGCCAGCGGCGGCACACCGTACGCGGTCGAAAGCTCGGCACTGGTGCGCGACGCCGCACTGGTCGGCGTGCAGGCCAGCCTGGCGTTGAGCAAGGACGTGCGGGTCAACCTCGATTACAACGGACAACTGGCCAGCCGCGAGAAGAGCCACGGCGTGGGATTGAGCCTGAACTGGCAGTTCTGACGGAGCGCTACGCCGCCCCCTGTAGGAGCTGCCGAAGGCTGCGATCTTTTGCCTTTGATTTTTTAAAAACAAGATCAAAAGATCGCAGCCTGCGGCAGCTCCTACAGGGTTTGTGGTCGCAGACACTGCTTTGAAGTACACGGATTTTTCGCAATAACACTAAGGAAGGTCGCTGGATGAACAAGAACAATACCCCCGCGCAAACGGGGGCTCGCTTCACCATGAACACCCTCAATTGCGCCATGCTCTGCGCGTTGGTCACCTGGGGCACCGCACAGGCGGCGCCCTACGTGGAAAACGGCCGTGCCGGTAATCCCGCCAGTTGGCGCAGTGCCGAATTCAATGCGGAATGGGGCCTGGGTGCGATTGGTGCCGATCACGCTTACGCCGCCGGGTACACCGGGAAAGGCGTGAAACTGGGGATCTTCGATCAGCCGGTGTACGCCGCGCACCCGGAGTTCTCCGGCAGCAACAAGGTCGTGACCCTGGTCACCAGCGGCATCCGCGAATACACCGACCCGTACATCCCGGTCAAAGCCGGCGATGCGTTCCGTTATGACGGCTCGCCCTCGGTCGGTTCCGATGGCAAGCTCGGTGCTCACGGCACCCACGTTGGCGGTATCGCGGCCGGCAGCCGTGACGGCGGGCCGATGCACGGCGTGGCGTTCGGGGCGCAGATCATCAGCGCCGACAACGGCGACCCTGGGCCGGAAGACGGCATCGTCCGCGGCAACGACGGTGCGGTGTACAAGGCCGGTTGGGATGCGCTGATCGCCAGTGGCGCGCGGATCATCAACAACAGCTGGGGCATCGGCATCACTGACCGTTTCGACCTCGGCGGCCGCGACCCGGCGTATCCGCATTTCACCGTCAATGACGCACAACTGCAGTTCAACGAAATCCGCACGCTGCTCGGCACCAAGCCTGGCGGCGCCTACGACGGGGCCATCGCCGCCGCGCGCAGCGGCATCGTGACGATCTTCGCCGCCGGTAACGATTACAACCTGAACAACCCGGACGCCATCGCCGGCCTCGGCTACTTTGTGCCGGACATCGCGCCGAACTGGATCACCGTCGCCGCGTTGCAGAGAAACCCGGACCAGACCAGCGCCAACCCGTACATCATCAGTACGTTCTCCTCGCGCTGTGGCTATACCGCGAGTTTCTGCGTCTCGGCGCCGGGCACGCAGATCTACAGCTCGATCATCAGCGGCACCAACGCCGACAACCTGACCACCGGCTACAAGAACTACAACGGCACCTCGATGGCCGCGCCGCACGTGGCCGGCTCGATGGCGGTGCTGATGGAGCGCTTCCCGTACATGACCGGCGATCAGGTCGCCACGGTCTTGCGCACCACCGCCACCGACCTCGGCGCGCCGGGCATCGACGCCTTGTACGGCTGGGGCATGATCAACCTGCGCAAGGGCATCGACGGCCCGGCGATGTTCGTCACCGAGCAGGACATCCCCGAAGAGTTTCGCATCCAGGGTGCCTACGGTTCCGGGCAGTTTGTGGCTGATCTGCCGGGCATCGGCGCGATCATCGACCAAGGCAAGCCGACCGAGCGCGTGTGCACCGATATCACCTGCGGCCTCGACACCTGGCGCAACGACATTTCCGGTCATGGCGGCCTGACCAAACAGGGCATCGGCACGCTGGTGCTGACCGGCAACAACAGTTACAGCGGCCCGACCCTGGTCAATCAGGGGCGTCTGGCGATCAACGGCTCGCTGGCGTCGGCAGTCACGGTCAATGACAGCGGCATCCTCGGCGGTAACGGCCGGATCGGCGCACTGACCGTGAACAGCGGCGGTACCGTGGCGCCGGGCAATTCCATCGGCACGTTGAATGTAGCGGGCGATGTGACCTTCGCGCGCGGTTCGACCTACGCGGTGGAAGTGTCGTCAACCAGCAGCGACAAAATCGTCGCCGGCGGCACCGCGCTGATCGATGGCGCAACCGTCAGTTTGTCGCTGGAAAACAGCCCGACACTGCTGACCACCACAGAAGTGAAAAGCCTGCTCGGCACCCAGTTCAACATCTTGCAAGCGGCTGGTGGCATTCAAGGCCAGTTCGGGCAAGTGCTGCCGAACTATGCGTTCCTCGGCGGTACCCTGGCGTACTCCGCGAGCGGAGTGCAACTGGACGTGGGACGCAATGGCGCGTCGTTCGCCAGTGTCGGCCTGACGCCGAACCAGCGTGCGGTGGGTGCGGCGGCCGAACGCCTGGGTGCCGGCAATGCGTTGTTCGAAACCCTGCTGCTGTCGCCAAACGCGGCTTCGGCACAACAGGCGTTCCAGCAACTGTCCGGCGAGATCCACCCGGCGATTGGCACAATGTTGATCAACGACAGCCGCTACCTGCGTGAGGCGGTCGGCGAGCGCTTGCGTGAGCGTGACCTGTTCAATGCCGACGCACCGACCGACGATCGCAGCAATGCCTGGGTCAAGGTGCTGGGCTCGTGGGGCAAGAGCGATGGCGGGCATGACAATGCCGATTCCAACAGCTCGATTGGTGGCCTGCTGGCCGGTGTCGACGGCTTGATCGCTGAAGATACCCGGCTGGGTTTCGTTACCGGTTATAGCGACAGTTCGTTGAACATGGGCAATGGCACGCATTCCTCGGCCTCGGTCGACAGCTACCACTTGGGTGCGTACCTCGGGCATCAGATCGACGCATTGCGTTTGACCGCCGGTGCGGCTTACAGCTGGCATCGCGTGGACGTGAAGCGTGATCTGCAGTTCGCCGGTGTCAACGGCAAAGAGAAGACCAAGCATGATGCGGCGACCACTCAGGTGTTCACCGAAGCGTCTTACGATCTGCGCCTGCAACCGCTGAATCTGGAACCGTTCGCCAACCTGTCCTACGTGCACCTGAACACCGAAAGCTTCACCGAGAAGGGTGATGCGGCGGCGCTCAAAGGCGGCGAAGACAATCGCGATGTGGTGCTGTCGACCCTCGGCGTGCGCGCCAAGCGCACATTCGTGCTGTCGGAGCAGCATCAGCTGGAACTGGGCGCGACCCTCGGCTGGCAGCACAACCTGAGCAGTGTCGACGCGGACAGCCACCTGGCGTTCGCCAATGGCAACAGCGCGTTCACCGTGCAGAGCGTGTCGATGGATCGTGACGCGGCGGTGGTCGGCGTGCGTGCCGGGCTGGCGCTCAATCGCGACGTGCGGGTCAACCTCGATTACAACGGGCTGATCGGCAACAACGAGAAGGATCACGGCGTCGGTCTGACCCTCGACTGGCAGTTTTGATGAGCGATCGGCAGCTCTTGGCGGGGCTGCCGGACTTACAGGAAGAGAGAGCACAACATGGGATTGTTCGATTATAAAAATGCCGATGGCAAAGCCCTGTACAGCGACGCCATCGCGCTGACGCTGTATGCCTACACCCCGACCGGTCAGCCGTTGCCGGCCACCGCGTGGAAGCCGCTCACCGCCACGGCGCTGGGCTACCAGGGCAAGGTCGGGGCGCAAGGCACGTTCTTCGGCGAGAAAGACGGCTTCACCAGCGCCGAAGCCGAAGTGCTCGGCAAGTACGACGCCAGCGGCAAACTGATCGGCATCGGCGTGGCCTTTCGAGGCACCGGCGGGCTCGGTTACAGCGACACTTACGGCGACATGAAAAACAACCTGCTGGCGGCCATCGGCCCGTCGGATTATGCGAGCAACTATGCGAAAAATGCCTTCGACAATTTGCTCAAGGCTGTCGCCGCATTCGCCATCGCCCAAGGGATCGCCGCCAAAGACGTGCTGTTCAGCGGCCACAGCCTCGGCGGGCTCGGGGTCAACAGCGTGGCCGAATTGAGCGCCGGCAATTGGGGCGGGTTCTTCAAGGACGCCAACTACATCGCGTTCGCCTCGCCGACCCAGAGCAGCACTGGCAACAACGTGCTGAACATCGGTTACGAAAACGATCCAGTGTTCCGCGCACTCGACGGCACGACGTTCAGCAGCGGTTCGCTGGGCAAGCACGACGGACCGCATGAGTCGACCACCGATAACATCGTCAACTTCACCGACAACTACGCGTCCACCGCGCAGAACCTGGTGCCGTTCAGCATCGTCAACCCGTTGAACTGGTCTGCCCATAGTTCGCTGGGCTACGCCGACGGCTTGAACCGGGTGATCAATTCGAGCTTCTACAACCTGACGCACAAGGACTCGACCATCATCGTTTCCAACCTCGAGGAAGCGTCCCGCGGCAAGACCTGGGTCGAGGATCTGGGGCGCAGTGGCGAGCCGCACACCGGCAGCACCTTGATCATCGGCACGCAGAGCGGCGACTGGCTCAAGGGCGGGGCGGGCAATGACTTCCTTGAAGGGCTGGGCGGGGATGACCGGTTCCGCGATGACGGCGGTTTCAACATTCTGCTTGGCGGTTCGGGGCACAACACCTTCGAGTTGCAGAAACCGCTGCAGAACTTCAGCTTCGCCAACGACGGTGACGGCACGCTGTACGTGCGCGACGCCTACGGTGGCATCAGCATGACCCGCGACATCGGCGCGCTGGTGAGCAAGGAATCGGGCTCGTGGTGGGGCAGCAAGGAGATAACCTGGGGCGTCACCGCCAAGGGTCTGAGCAATGGCAGCGAACTGACCCAGTACACCCATTCGCTCAACGGCGATGCCTACGGCAATGCGCTGCACGCCAGCGCCGACGGTGACTGGCTGTTCGGCCTGGGTGGCAATGACCAGTTGATCAGCGACAAAGCCCACGTGACCTTCGTCGGCGGCGCCGGCAACGACGTGATGACGGCGGTGGGTGGCAACAACACATTCCTGTTCAGCGGCGCGTTCGGTTTCGACGCGATCAATGGCTACCAGGGCAGCGACAAACTGGTGTTCATGGGCGTCGCAGGCGCGGGGCAGGGCTACGACTACAAGCAGCACGCGGCGCAGTCCGGCGCCGATACGGTGCTGAAGATTGGCGACTATGCCGTGACCCTGGTCGGCGTGGGAGTGGCTAACCTGTCGGACTCGTCGTTCGTGTTCGCGTAAACACTGATCCCCTGTAGGAGCTGCCGAAGGCTCGGGCCGCGATCGGACGATCTTTTGACTTTGTTTTTTAAAAGACAAGATCAAAAGATCGCAGCCTTCGGCAGCTCCTACAGGGGGTTATCAGTGGGTTTGTGATACAGGAGGTCCATAATTCTGTTTTAGAAGTGCTGTATCGAAATGCTCCGGGGCGTGCCCGTGAGGGGCGCCCTGGCTGTGAGCTATCTCTGACAATTCCAACAAAAAGAGAGGCAATGGCAATGGGTGTGTATGACTACAAGAACTTCGGCACAGCCGATTCCAAGGCATTGTTCAGCGATGCCATGGCGATCACGCTGTATTCCTACCACAACCTCGATAACGGCTTTGCCGCCGGTTATCAGCACAACGGCTTCGGCCTCGGCCTGCCGGCCACGCTGGTCACGGCGCTGCTCGGCGGTACTGACTCGCAAGGCGTGATCCCTGGCATCCCGTGGAACCCCGACTCGGAGAAACTCGCGCTCGATGCGGTGCAAAAGGCCGGCTGGACGCCGATCACCGCCTCGCAACTGGGTTACGAGGGCAAGACCGACGCTCGCGGCACCTTCTTCGGCGAGAAGGCCGGTTACTCCACCGCGCAAGTGGAAATCCTCGGCAAGTACGACGCCCAGGGTCATCTCACTGAGATCGGCATCGCCTTTCGTGGCACCAGCGGCCCGCGGGAAAACTTGATCCTCGACTCCATCGGCGACGTGATCAACGACCTGCTGGCAGCCTTCGGTCCCAAGGACTACGCGAAAAACTACGCCGGTGAAGCCTTCGGCAATCTGCTCGACGATGTGGTGGCGTTCGCCAAGGCCAATGGCCTCAGCGGCAAGGACGTGCTGGTCAGCGGCCACAGCCTCGGCGGGTTGGCGGTCAACAGCATGGCTGATCTGAGTGGCGGCAAGTGGGGCGGGTTCTTTGCCGACTCCAACTACATC
This sequence comes from Pseudomonas sp. Eth.TT006, assembly GCF_054456575.1. Lineage (NCBI taxonomy): Bacteria > Pseudomonadati > Pseudomonadota > Gammaproteobacteria > Pseudomonadales > Pseudomonadaceae > Pseudomonas > Pseudomonas sp. Eth.TT006. The sequence continues at coordinate 57,918 of NZ_JBTJEN010000020.1, forward strand.
GCCTACGCCTCGCCGACCCAGAGCAGCACCGACAAGGTACTCAACGTCGGTTACGAAAACGATCCGGTGTTCCGCGCCCTCGACGGCTCGTCCTTCACCGGCGCTTCGGTCGGCGTGCACGATGCGCCCAAGGAATCGGCCACCGACAACATCGTCAGCTTCAACGATCACTACGCCTCGACCGCGTGGAATCTGCTGCCATTCTCGATCCTCAACATCCCGACCTGGATCTCGCACCTGCCGACCGCCTACGGCGAGGGCATGAACCGCATCATCGAGTCGAAGTTCTACGACCTCACCAGCAAGGACTCGACGATCATCGTCGCCAACCTGTCGGACCCGGCGCGGGCCAACACCTGGGTGCAGGACCTCAACCGCAACGCCGAAACCCACAAGGGCAGCACCTTTATCATCGGCAGCGACAGTAACGACCTGATTCAGGGCGGCAGCGGCAATGACTACCTCGAAGGTCGCGCCGGCAACGATACCTTCCGCGATGCTGGCGGCTACAACGTCATCCTCGGCGGCGCCGGCAACAACACCCTCGACTTGCAGCAGTCGGTGAGCAAGTTCGACTTCGCCAACGACGGCGCCGGCAATCTGTACGTGCGCGATGCCAATGGCGGGATCAGCATTACCCGCGACATCGGCAGCATCGTCACCAAGGAACCGGGCTTCCTCTGGGGCCTGTTCAAGGACGACGTGATCCATAGCGTGACCGCCAGCGGTCTGAAAGTCGGCAACAACCTCACTCAGTACGAAACCAGCGTGAAGGGCAGCAGCGGCGCCGACACGCTCAAGGCGCATGCCGGCGGCGACTGGCTGTTCGGTCTGGATGGCAACGACCACTTGATCGGCGGTACGGGCAACGACGTGTTTGTCGGCGGCGCCGGCAATGACCTGATGGAGTCGGGGGGCGGGGCGGATACGTTCCTGTTCAATGGCGCGTTTGGTCAGGACCGGGTGGTGGGCTTTACCGCCAATGACAAACTGGTGTTTCTTGGCGTGCAGGGCGTGTTGCCCAATGATGACTTCCGCGCGCATGCCTCTGCGGTGGGGCAGGATACGGTGCTGAAGTTTGGCGGTGATTCGGTGACGCTCGTCGGAGTGTCGCTGGGTAGCCTGAATGGCGACAGTATTGTGATTGCCTGATGTTGAGAGGGCGCTGGTAAGGGCCTCTTCGCGAGCAAGCCCGCTCCCACAGGGAATGTGTGCACGTGTGGGAGCGAGCTTGCTCGCGAAGAATTTGACTCGGTATCAAAAGTGACTCAACCGCCACAACCTGACTCAAAAGCTCTGCAAACCGCAGAAGCGGCCTAAAGCCAGCACGTGCCCACACGTTCTATAGCCAGCCGCCATTGAGTACAGGAGATGCACACGTGAAAAGGGTCAAGGGGTATATCGGGGTTCTCGGACTGGCGCTGTTATCGGCCAATGCCTGGGCCGATCTGCCGTCCACCTCGATTCTGAGCCGTTACGGCATCAGCAGCGATCAATTGCCGAAACCGGCGAAAACCGAAGTGCCTGAGCCGGTCGAAGAGAAAAGCCTGTTTCAGATCCAGCCCGAACAGCCGCTGGTAACCTTTCGCCAGGGCGCCGACAAACAGGCGCAAGCCACCGGCAACCTGAGCATCGATCGCATGACCCAGCAGGATCTGGAACGCTGCCGACGCCTGCAGGCCGAACTGGCGCGGCGGGGCGAACAGTATTTCAGCTGCGATCACGGCCTCATGGGCCTGCCCGCCTTCGAATAATCCCGGTCCCTGTAGGAGCTGCCGCAGGCTGCGATCTTTTGATTTTTGCTTTAAAAACAAGATCAAAAGATCGCAGCCTGCGGCAGCTCCTACAGGGTTCGGTGGTCAGTCTTCCTTGCGCACCGTCGCCACTTCATCCCCGCGGACTTTCACCTTGGTCCCGGAAATATCCTCGAACTCATAAAAACCGTCCTTGGTTTTGGTCTCCGGCATGTCCTTGGTCAGATACTGGGTGCCGTTCTGCAGGGTCACCACGGTCGGCGTCGAGCAGCCGCCCAATGCCAGAAAAGCCGCGACTGCCAAGGGGAGACCCAGAGTCTTGATGTTCATAGCCACCTCGAATACCTCATTACCAATGAATTGACCGTCTTCGGTCTCTACCGCGGTTGGTGCCATCAAGCCGGGAAAAGTTCGATGGCACCCTGAAAAAATCCTGTTTGGCGCTGCCATTGATCCTTTTCCGTTTGCACCCGACCGGGCATAGCTGGTATCTGTACGCATAACCAGTATTCGTTTGCCGTGGCCCAGAATTCCCGTGACTGCCAACCCCCTCGACGACCCGTTCTATTACCTCAACAACTTCCGGCAAGTGCTTGATTGGCTTGAGCTTCGCTATGCCGACGTGATGAGTGAAACCGAGCACGGATTTATCCGCGACTTCAAGGCGCTGCCGCGCGCGTCGCAGGGATTGCTGGTGCGCATGGTGATGCGCAAGGGTGTGCATTTCCGCCTCGGCAAACTCAATTACCTGGAAATCGGTGACATCGGCGCCGCCGCACAACCGTTGCTCGCTCACGGCTGGCTCGACGATCAGGCCCGGTTGACCCTGGCCGAGGTGTTCGACGTGCTGCTCAAGGCCGAACTGCTGCAGGCGTTCGGCGACTTTATCGAGCAACCCAAGGGCCGCAAGGACGACTGGCTGCCGGCGCTGGCCGAGCAGTTCAGCGAAACGCGCAGCCTGTCCGACTGGGCGCCGGGGCTCGCCGAACGCTTGTTCAGCTTGACCATCATGGATCTGTGCGACCGTCTGCGTCTGATGTTCTTCGGCAATCTGTATCAGGACTGGTCGGAGTTCGTCCTGGCTGACCTGGGCATCTTTACCTACGAAAAAGTCGAGTTCTGCGCCGATTCCCGCGGCCTGCGCAGTCGTGAGGACGTCGATGCCTGCCTGTTCCTGCATCAATGTCAGCAGCGTTTCGAGGCCGGGGAACCGCTGGAGGCAATAGTCGAGCAGGTCAGCGCGCTGCAATTCGCCAACCCGTGGCTGCAGCGGCGGCGCGGCAAGGTGCTGTTCCAGATTGGCCAGTATTGCGAGCGCATCAGCGAGTTTGCCCTGGCCCTGAGCATTTACCGCGACTGTGCGTACCCCGGCGCCCGCCAGCGCATGATCCGGGTGCTGGAACGTTGCGGCGAATACGCGCTGGCGCTGGAACTGGCCACGCATGCCGAACAGGCGCCGCAAAGCGCCGCCGAACAGCAGAGCCTGCAACGGGTGCTGCCGCGACTGCGGCGCAAACTCGGCGGGCCGCCGCTCAAACGTGCGGCGCCGCGACCGGTCGAACGCCTTGATCTGCAATTGCCACGTACCGATCCGGCGCTGTCGGTGGAGTTCTACGTGCAGGCGCATTTGCACGAAGACAGCGGCCCGGTGCATTACGTCGAGAACAGCCTGATCAATTCGCTGTTTGGTTTGCTGTGCTGGCCGGCGATTTTCGCGCCGCTGCCCGGAGCGTTCTTTCATCCGTTTCAACGCGGGCCGGTGGACCTGCTCAACGAAGACTTCCAGCAGCGCCGCGCTGAACTGTTCCAGGCCTGTCTCGAGCAGCTCGACGACGGCCGGTATGCCGCGACCATTCGCGAGCGCTTCGTGGCCAAATGGGGCGTGCAGTCGCCGTTCGTGTTCTGGGGCGCGTTGAATGAACAACTGCTGGAGCAGGCATTGGCGTGCCTGCCGGCCGAACACCTCAAGCACTGGTTCAATCGCCTGCTGCTCGACATCAAGGCCAACCGCGCCGGCATGCCCGATCTGATCCAGTTCTGGCCGCAGCACAAGACGTACCGAATGATTGAGGTCAAAGGCCCCGGTGACCGCTTGCAGGACAACCAGATGCGCTGGCTGGAGTTCTGCCACCAACACCAGATGCCGGTCGCCGTGTGTTACGTGCAATGGGCGGAGCAGAGCGCTTGAGCTACAGCATCGCGGTGCGTGCGCTGTGTGAGTTCACCGCCAAGACCGGCGACCTCGACCTGCGTTTTACCCCTTCGCCGACAGCGCTCGAAGGCATGCTCGGGCACCGCACCGTGGCCTCGCGGCGCAGCGACCAGTACCAGAGCGAAGTGGCGCTTGAGGGCAAGTTTCTGCAGTTGAAGGTCAAGGGCAGGGCGGACGGCTACGACCCGACGCAGAACTGCCTGGAAGAAGTCAAAACCTATCGCGGCGATCTGAGCAAGCAACCGGCCAACCACCGGCAGTTGCACTGGGCCCAGGCGAAAATCTACGGCTGGCTGATGTGCCGCAAGCTGGCCCTTGAGCAGATCAATCTGGCGCTGGTGTATTTCGACATCGTCAGCGAAAAGGAAACCTGTCTGGTCGAGCCCTTCAACGCCTCGGATCTGCAGGTCTTTTTCGAGGCGCAGTGCCGGCTGTTCCTCGACTGGGCCGAGCAGGAGATGGCCCATCGCGAGGCGCGTAATCGGGCAGCGCAGGCGCTGAGCTTCCCCCATGCGGACTTTCGCCCGGGCCAGCGGCATCTGGCGGAGTCGGTGTTCAAAGCAGTCAGCACTGGTCGCTGCCTGATGGCCCAGGCGCCCACCGGGATTGGCAAGACTCTTGGCACGCTGTTTCCGATGCTCAAGGCGCTGGCGCCGCAGCAACTGGACAAGGTGTTTTTCCTCACCGCCAAGACCCCGGGGCGCAAACTGGCGCTGGATGCCAGTCAGGTACTGTTCGATCAGAATCAAACCTTGCCCCTGCGGGTGCTGGAGATGGTCGCCCGGGACAAGGCCTGCGAACACCCGGACAAGGCCTGCCACGGCGAGTCGTGCCCGTTGGCCCAAGGCTTTTATGATCGCCTGCCTGGCGCGCGGGAAGCGGCGAGCCGGATCAATCTGCTCGATCAGGCAGCGATGCGTGAGGTGGCCCGCGAGCATACGGTTTGCCCCTATTACCTGAGCCAGGAAATGGCCCGTTGGGCCGACGTGGTGGTGGCCGACTACAACTATTACTTCGACTTCAGCGCGCTGTTGTTCGGACTTGCCCAGCTCAATCAGTGGAAAGTCGCGGTGCTGGCCGATGAAGCGCACAACCTGGTCGAACGCGGGCGCTCGATGTACAGCGCCAGTCTCGATCAGGCCGCATTGACCACGGTGCGCAAGTCGGCGCCGCCAGTGCTGAAGAACTCGTTGCAACGGCTCAATCGTGAGTGGAACGCGCTGCATCAGCCGCAACTGGCGCCGTATCAGGCCTACGACAAGGCGCCGGAAAAACTCCTGCAAGCGGTGTCGCTGTGCAGCGCGGCCATTGGCGATTACCTCAACGATCATCCGCAGGGACTCGACAGCGCCCTGCAAAGCTTTTATTTCGACATGCTGCAGTTCGGCCGGGTGGCGGAGCTGTTCGACGAGCATTACCTGTTCGACATCAGCAAGCGCGACCTCGAGCGCAAACGACCGCTGGCGCAACTGTGCCTGCGCAATGTGGTGCCGGCGGCGTTCATCGGCCCTCGACTGAAAGCGGCGCGCAGCAGCGTGCTGTTCTCCGCGACGCTGAGCCCGCGACGTTATTACGCCGATTTGCTCGGCACCCCGGCCGACACGGTGTGCATCGACGTTGAATCACCGTTCAGCGCCGAGCAATTGCAGGTGCAGATCGTCAGCCGGATTTCCACGCGCTTCAATCACCGGCAGGCTTCGCTCGAACCCATCGTCGAGCTGATCGCCCGCCAGTTCAGCGAGCGCCCGGGCAATTACCTGGCGTTCTTCAGCAGCTTCGATTACCTGCAACAGGTGTCGACGCTGCTGGCCGAGCGGCATCCGCAAATCACCCTGTGGCAACAGTCGCGGGGCATGGCGGAAGGGCAGCGGCAGGCGTTTCTCGATCAGTTCACCGCCGAGAGTCAGGGCGTCGGTTTCGCCGTGTTGGGTGGCGCATTCGGCGAGGGCATCGACTTGCCTGGAGCACGTCTGATCGGCGCGTTCATTGCCACCCTCGGGCTGGCTCAGCTCAACCCGGTCAACGAGCAGTTGAAACGGCGCATGGCGGCGATTTTCGGTGCCGGTTACGACTACACCTATCTGTATCCGGGCGTGCAGAAAGTGGTGCAGGCTGCCGGGCGAGTGATCCGCACGCGGCAGGATCGCGGCGTGGTGATGCTGATCGACGACCGCTTTGCCGAACCGCGTATTCAGCAATTGCTGCCGCGCTGGTGGTCCCTCGGCGCAGACGAAAGCGCAACGATTCAGGCGGGATAAATCGGTACGCAATGTCCGTCAATGACCCATTGGGTGTGGGCTTTTCTCGACGCTTGTGTAGGATGTTTTCCTTGATAAAACAGCGACATATCTTGTCGTGAAAGGCGCTTTGCGCAATGTCCGCAATCAGGCTTTATTGAGAGGCAGCCCGAATCTGCCTTCGACATTTTGATAAGGACATCAAACATGACCGCTACCACCGCCTACACCCACAGCGCCGCCGACGTCACCCAGGCCTTCAACACTATCAGCGCCACCGTGTTCGCCGGGAAAACCGCCGAGGCTACTCCACGAATGCTGATAACGGCTGGCGTACAGGCATCAGGCAAAACCTATCTGCTGGAAAAGAACCTGCTGACCTCGGGCCGATACGCCAATTACGTGCGCCTGTACAAACCGGAGTATCGCGAACAACACCCGCAATATGCGCAAATGGCTGAGCAGGGCAACCTGCACGCCTATGAGCATACTGAAACCTTTGTCAGAGAAGTGTGTGGCAGGCTTTTCGAGGAGGCTTTCCGTCGCAAGCTCGACATCATCATCGAATGCGCCTTCGACAGCGTTGAATTTGCCACGTTACCGGGCGCAGCCACAGCCAGTGGTTATCAGCTGGAAACCCATATTGTCGCGTGCGGACATGCGTTTGCCTTTCTGTCGAACATCAAGCGCGGGCTGAAGAGTCTGCAGGCATCGCAGCTGGAACGATTCGTGCGGTCTGCGGATCTGAAAGCCAGTATGAACAACGCCCACGCCGTGATCTTTGAGCTCGAGAACGCGACAAAAACCGTAGAGGGTTCGCAGATCTATCTCTATGAGCGTGGACTAGGCGCGTTGAAGGAGCGTGTGCTGCGTGGGCACAGCACCTGCACGCGCAACGCACAGGGCGGCCTGGAACTGACCTCGACCGGTCAGCCGTACAGCTACGAAATGTATGAAAGCATTGCCAGCAACGCCGTCAACAGCCTTGCCGAGCGAGACGAGATGGTCAGAGAGTGTCATCTGGCCCTGCAGAAAACCGCACACTATGCCGAGCAGATTCCCGAATTTGTTTACAACGCCTTGTACTCACGCATTGTCAAATACGTGAATCGCTGAACATCGCCCCCTTGGCCATCGGTTGCAGTGTGTTTGGACCTTCCCAAGGCGGCGCTTTACCGCATACTTGGGCTAACAGAATACAGCGGTGAATTTGATGAGTGAGAACCCGAGCAAAACCGCCGCGATCGAGGAGATGCGTTTTCGTCTGCTGATCGATGCGGTGGTCGATTATGCGATTTACATGATCGATCCCGACGGCATCATCACCAGTTGGAACTCCGGCGCCAAACGCTTCAAGGGCTACGAAAAGCACGAGATTATCGGCGAGCACTTTTCGCGTTTCTACACCGAGCAGGATCGCGCTGCCGGCTTGCCGCAACGGGCACTGGACACGGCGATCAGCGAAGGGCGCTTCGAAGCCGAAGGCTGGCGGGTACGCAAGGACGGCACACATTTCTGGTGCCACGTGGTGATCGATCCGATCATCGATCCGGACGGCACGCTGCTGGGCTTTGCCAAGATCACCCGCGACCTGACCGACCGCAAGATGGCCGAGGAAACCCTCAGACAAAGCGAGCAGCAGTTCCGTCTGCTGGTGCAGGGCGTCACGGATTATGCGCTGTACATGCTCAGCCCTGACGGGCGGGTGTCCAACTGGAACCAGGGCGCCCAGCGGATCAAGGGTTATCTGCCGGAAGAGATCATCGGCGAGCATTTTTCGATCTTCTATACCGCCGAAGACCGCGAACGTGGCGAGCCACAGCGGGCGCTGGAGATTGCGGCGCGAGAAGGGCGTTTCGAAAACAAGAGCTGGCGGGTGCGCAAAGACGGCAGCCGCTTCTTTGCCCATGTGGTGGTTGATGCGATTCGCGGGGATACCGGGACGCTGCTCGGTTTTGCCAAGATCACCCGTGACGTGACCGAGGCTCATCAGTCGCAGCTGGCGCTGGAAAAAACCCGCGAAGCCTTGTTTCAGGCGCAGAAGATGCAGGCCATCGGCCAGCTCAGCGGCGGTATCGCCCATGACTTCAACAACCTGCTGACGGTGATCCTCGGCAACCTCGAGATCGTGCGCAAGCGCGTGGGCGAGGACCCGAAAATCAATCGCCTGCTGGAAAACGCCACTCAGGGCGCGCTTCGCGGGGTGTCGCTGACCCAGCGCATGCTGGCGTTCGCCCGGCGCCAGGAACTCAAGACCGAGCCGGTCGACCTTGCCCAACTGGTGCAAGGCATCACCGGGCTGCTGCGCAGTTCGCTGGGGCCGGGGATCAGCATCAAGACCAGCCTGCCCGATGGCCTGGAACGGGTGCTGGCCGACACCAACCAACTGGAACTGGCGGTGCTCAATCTGGCAACCAATGCCCGGGACGCCATGCCCGATGGCGGCAGCGTGGAGATCAGTGCACGGGCGGAGGTTGTTCTCGAACAAAACTCCCCGACCCTGACAGCCGGTCGTTATGTTTGCCTGAGCCTGATCGATACGGGGGAGGGCATGGATGAGCAAACCCTGGCCTCGGCCCGGGATCCGTTTTTCACCACCAAAGGTCTGGGCAAGGGGACCGGGCTTGGACTGTCGATGGTCCACGGTTTTATCGAACAACTCGGCGGTCGCTTTATTCTCAAAAGCGCCAAGGGGCAAGGCACGACCGCTGAGTTGTGGTTACCGGTTGCCGTCGACGGTGTGATCAGGCCGGCGGTGGTTCCGACCGTTCAACCGGCGACGGTGCCGCGACTCCGAGTGTTGGTGGTAGATGACGACTCGCTGGTGTTGACCAGCACCACCTTGCTGCTTGAGGACCTTGGTCATCGCGTGCTCAGTGCCACCTCAGGCGCCAGGGCTCTGGAATTGTTCGATCAGGGCGAGCACATTGATCTGATGATCACCGACATGGCCATGCCGAAGATGAGTGGTGCGCAACTGGCGCATGCCGTGCGTTTGCTCAAGCCGGATCTGCCGGTCATTCTGGCCACCGGTTACGCCGAGCGTCTGGAGGGCTTTGCTGCGCAGTTGCCACGTCTGGCCAAGCCGTTCACTCAACTCAATCTGGTGGAAATCATTGCCCAATCAATGAAATGACCGCAGGGTAGATCCGGCTGAACTAGTGCGCACCGGGGTATTTCTAAACACTTTACCTGCCCCGGAGCGCTTATCCCTTGCCTCGCATACTCACCCAACCCACTGCCGAAGAGGTGCTGACCGAACACAACGCGAAAATGTTTGGCTCTCCCAAGGAGCGGCTGGATTTCTACCGCAAGGAGATTCAGTACGAAACCAGTATCCTCGCCAACCGCACCGACGCCTATCTGGCGGCGCAGTCGTTTCTGGTGATCGCCTTCGCCTCGTGCATGTCCAACCTCAACCCGGAGTGGGGCAAGCTGTTCACCCTGGTGGTTCCACCATTTCTGGCACTACTCGGCTTGCTCAGCTCGCTCAATGCCTGGCCGGGGATTCGCGCGGCCTATGACATCATCGATCACTGGCACTACAAGCAAAGCGAGTTGTTGCGCAGCGAACCGATGATGGGCATGGCCTACGACGAATCACCGCTGTTCAGTGAAATGGAGTCGAGTCACAAGGGCTATCGCAAGTCATTGCTGTTTTCGGTACGCACGCCGTGGATTTTCGCCACGTTCTGGATTCTGCTGGGGGCCTACGCAGTGTTTATCCAGGTGACCAATCCCGGAGCCTGAGCGCCGCGCAAAGAAAAGCCCGGACCTTGTGTCCGGGCTTTTTCGTGTTTGGTGCTTATTCGACGGTTTCAAGCTGCCGACGCAGTTCCCGCGAGTGATGCGGCGACATTGGAATCGGTGGGAAGTCTTCGTTGAGGACACACAAATGGTCGATGGCTTCCTCGAACTTCGCATCGGCTTTGCAGCGCAGCGCCCGGTAGCGCTCAAACTGTTCGATATCCAGATTGTCCGCCTCAAGCAGCTCATGAGCGGCGCGATTAAGCGCGTGGGCGTCTTCGAACAGTTGACGATTGCGTTCCAGAGCCAATGCTCTGCAGGCCTTGATTTGTGCGGGAGTCGGGGATTCTTTCATGACCGTGACCTTGTTATCCAAAGATTCCTTTTCATAGGCTGCAAGCCGCAGGGGAATCGAACCTGACGAACCCCTGCGAGTGCATTCAGCGGGGGTTACGCTTGTGACTGCGCGGATCACCAGAGAAGTCCATTTATTTTCAAAAGAAAGTTCGATGGATTGCGCCGAAAGCATCGGCGTGAAAAATCAGTTTTCCCGTTTTTGCCATTGTTCGTAGCGCGCGAGGATCGGTTGGGTACTGATGCCATGCACCAGAATGCTCAGTGCCACCACCGATAGTGTGAGGTCGGTGCACAGTGTCGCGACCGTGGGGCTCAGGCCATGGTTCAAGGCGTAAAACAGATAGAACAGGCTGCCGATCCCGCGTATGCCAAACCAGCCGAGCAAGAACCGCTGAGGCGTATTAAGCAACTTGCCCCAAGGCATCAACGCCACGCATGCCGGGCGTATCACACAAAACAACACGGCGCCCACCAGCAACGCTCGCCAGTCCCAATGCACCACCAGCACCACGCCGAGCAGGGTCACCAGAAACACTTCCATGGCGCGCTCCACCAGGCTGCCGAACGACAGCATGTCGCCCATCATGATCCCGGCGGCGACCTGTCCGCTTTCCAGTTGTTCGGTGTCACCGTGCACCGCGTGTTGCGGCGCGATGTTCTGGTGGCCCACCACCGGCTGCACCAGATGCTCGGCGGGTGGCTGACTGGCGCCGGTGGATTTGACTTCTTCCTGGCGTAAGCCCAGACCAGCGGCGAACACCGAAAGAAAGCCATAACCGCCAATGGCGTCCGCGCCGACATACGCCAGTGCGATCAGGGCCAACGCGAGGTAATCGTTCGGGCTCAGGGTGCTGTCGTCATTGTGGATGCGCAGTGAGAGGGTGACGCGACCGATGCCGCGGCCCATCCAGTAGCCGGTCAGCAGCCCGACGGGCACTGCCCACAGCACACTGCGCAACAGCCAGTCGGTCATGGCGCCGGGCTGCGCGTCGGTCTGTAACAGCAGCAAGCCGAGAATCACGAACGGAAAGGCAATCCCGTCGTTGAGCCCGGCTTCCCCGGACAGACCGAAACGCACACAGTCGTCGTCCCGCGCATCATTGACCTGCACCAGTGCCGCCAGCACCGGGTCGGTCGGCGCAAGGATCGCGCCGATCAGCAACGCCGGCGCCCAATCCAGTTTCAGCGCCCAATGCAGCAACAGGCAGACCCCGGCAATGGTCAGCACCATTACCGGACCTGCCAGGCCGAAGGCGATCCGCCAGTGGCGGTCGCGCAGGGGCAGACGCAATTTCAGTCCGCAGACAAACAACGAAAACAACACCGCGACTTCGGTCAGGTGCTCCATCCATGTCGAGGCGTTTTCCACCGACAATTTCAGCAGATCAAGGCCGCTCGGGCCGATGCAGATCCCCAGCAACAGGCACACCGCCGAGGTGGTGACCGGCATCCAGCGCAAATACGAAGCGGTCAGCGCGAGCGTCAACAACACGGCGCCGAGCACCGCGACCCAGACAACAAAACTCATGAAGAACTACCAGCAGTGAACAGCATATGCATGTGCTTAACCCACCGTCGTGCGCAGGTACTCAGGCGTAAGCACGTTGAACCACAACAGGATCATCGACACCAGAATGGTCACCATCACCAGCAGGCCGACGCCCCAGACACAGGCGGAATACAGCAGACCCTGCTCCTTGCGCTCATGCATGAAGGTAGGCAGGCCGACGAACAGCAGGAAGGTCGAGTACACCGAGGCTGCACCGAGCACCAGAATCGCCAGCCAGCGGCTGGGGTACAGCCCGGCAATGCCAGCGACAAAAAACGGCGTCACGGTATACGCCGCAAAGCCGATGCATTGATTCAGTGTCGGGCGTGCGTCGAACGTGCGTGACATCCAGCGAATGAAGGCACCGATCAACGCCACCCCGGCAACAATCGACACGTACAGCAAAATGCTCAGTTGCAGGGCGCTGGCGATGCTCAACCTTACGGTCTCGCCCGCCGCCAGACTCCAGCCGACGTAGGTGGTCCCGAAAAACAGGCACACTGCGGGAATCAGCGCCAACAGCAGCAGATGCGCGAGGTAATGTCGGGGATGGGCTTCTTCTTCGCGGCGGATATCCGTCCAGGCGAAGTTGGGTTGGGTGAACAGTTTGACGAGCGGGGCGGACATGACGACCTCCTGATCCTGCGGACCGGTTAGGGTGCTTAAAGGTATGGAGAGACGTCATGGCCCCGGGTTCAGTTTTTCTCGCTAACCCTTACAGCATCGGCTTGCCGCCCGTGATGCCATAGCGCTGGCCGGTGATATAGCTGGCTTCGTCCGAGGCCAGCAGCACGTAGATCGGCGCCACTTCCACCGGTTGGCCGGGACGGCCGAGCGGGGTTTCGCTGCCGAAGTTCTGCACTTCTTCATCGGGCATGGTCGAGACGATCAACGGCGTCCAGATCGGCCCGGGCGCCACGCAGTTCACGCGGATTTCCCGTGGGCCGAGCATCTGCGCCAGACCGCCGGTGAAGTTGGCGATTGCACCTTTGGTGGTGGCGTAGGCCAGCAGCGTCGGCTTGGGCGCGTCGGAGTTGACCGAGCTGGTGTTGATGATCGATGCGCCGGGGCGCATGTGTTTGATCGCTGCCTGGCACAGACGGAAAATTGCCGTGATGTTGACGTCGAAGGTCATCAGCCATTCTTCGTCGGGGATTTCTTCGAAGGTTTCGTGGGTCATCTGGAACGCGGCGTTGTTGACCAGCACGTCGATGCGCCCGAAGCGTTCGACGGTCTTGTCCACCAGCGCCTGGCAATGGGCCTTCTCGGCCAGGTCGCCCGGCAGCAGCAGACATTGGCGGCCGGCCTGTTCGACCCAGCGTGCGGTTTCCTCGGCGTCTTCGTGTTCATTCAGATAGGCCACGGCGACGTCCGCGCCTTCACGGGCAAAGGCAATCGCCACCGCGCGGCCAATGCCGCTGTCGGCGCCGGTGATCAGCGCGATCTTGCCAGCCAGCCGGCCGGAGCCGACGTAGCTTTGCTCGCCGCAATCGGGGTACGGCTCCATTTTTCGTTGCGAGCCGGGAACGGCCTGTGCTTGAGGCGGGAAGGGTGGTTTTGGATAGTCAGTCATCACAAATCTCCTGTGGTCTCATGGCGGGTACAGGCGGTTGACCCGGACGGTTTGCCGTGAGTTCGATCGGATTTGCAATGCACTCCGCTGCCGACACCAAACCCCTGTAGGAGCTGCCGCAGGCTGCGATCTTTTGATTTTGCTTTTTAAAAGATCAAGATCAAAAGATCGCAGCCTGCGGCAGCTCCTACAGAAGCGGGGGTGTTTTTAGGTATTGCGGTCGGTCAGGGCGCGCTCCATGCGGGCGATTCCCTCTTCGAGCAGCGAGCGTGGGCAACCGAAGTTCAGGCGCACGAACTGTTGCTGCCGGTCACCGAAATCGACGCCGGCGCTGAGGCCGACTTTGGCCTGTTCAAGGAAGAATTGCTGCGGGTTGTCCAGGTCCAGCGCCGAGCAGTCGAGCCACGCCAGATAGGTGCCTTGCGGCACATTGATGCTTACACCGGGCAAGCGGCTGCGCACGGCGTTCACCAGCCAGTCGCGGTTAGCCTGCAGGTAGGTTTTCAGCTCGGCCAGCCACGGCGCGCCTGCGCTGTAGGCGACGCGAGTGGCTTCCATGCCCAGCGGGTTGACGCTGTCGACCATGCCGCAGCGGGCCTGGTTGACGCGTTCGCGCAGGGCGGCGTCCTGGATGATCATGAACGATGTCTTCAGGCCAGCGATGTTGTAAGCCTTGCTCGCCGACATCAGGGTGATCGTGCGTTTGGCGATCTCCGGGCTGAGGGACGCAGTGGGAATGTGCACGCGCCCGTCGAAGCACAGCTCGGCGTGGATCTCGTCGGAGATGATCCAGGCGTCCTGCGCCGCGCAGATATCGGCCACGGCCTGCAGTTCTTCACGGCCGAAGACCTTGCCGATCGGATTGTGCGGATTGCTCAGGAGCAGCGCGCCGCCACCGCTCAGCGATTCGCGCAGTGCCTGCAGCGGCGTGGCGTAAGTACCGTCAGCTTCGGCGACGAATTCCAGCTCAACCTTGTTCAACCCCCAATGCCCCGGCGCCTGACGCAGCGGCGGGTAATTCGGCACTTGCACCACGACGTTCTGCTGCGGCTGCACCAGTGCTTTCAAGGCCATGTTGAAACCGGATTCGACGCCGGGCAGGAAGATCAGCTCCTGCGGTTTGACCTGCCAGGCGTACTTGTGCCACAGGTCGGCGACGATGGCTTCACGCAGATTGTCCTGGGCCACGCTGTAACCCACCAACGGGTGCAGCAGGCGCTGCTGCAACGCCTCGATGACCACCGGCGGCGCGGCGAAATCCATATCAGCGACCCACATCGGCAACACATCGGCCGGATAGCGGCTCCACTTGGTGCTGCCGGTGTTGTGGCGGTCGAACAGCTGATCAAAATCGAAAGTCATGCGCGGTCTCGGGAAGGCGGGATCTTAATGGCCGCCATTCTAAGCCTTACGCGATCCCTGTGGGAGCGGGCTTGCTCGCGAATGCGTCGGATCAGCCAGCATTGATGTTGGATGACACACCGCTTTCGCGAGCAAGCCCGCTCCCACAAGTTTTGTGTTGTTGGGCGAATGTGCCGACCAACGGCCGACGGTCGGTTTTCACACACGGGATGGACGGTCATTGTCTACAGTGAAAAAACCGGCAGCTTTTCTGCCGTAACCGTGTATGTCCAGAACAAGCCCGGCAGCAGTACCGGGTTCCACCTGATCAGGAGTGCGCGATGGATCTCAGCCGTCGTCAGTTCTTCAAGGTCGCCGGTATCGGCCTTGCAGGCTCTAGCCTGGGCGCGTTGGGCATGGCCCCGACGCCTGCCTTCGCCGAGCAGGTGCGTCACTTCAAGCTTGCCCACACCCATGAAACCCGCAACACCTGCCCGTATTGCTCGGTCGGTTGCGGGTTGATCATGTACAGCCAGGGCGATGCCGCAAAGAACGTCGCACAAAATATCATTCACATCGAGGGCGACGCCGACCACCCGGTCAACCGCGGCACCCTGTGTCCGAAAGGCGCCGGCCTGCTGGACTTCATTCACAGCCCCGGCCGCCTGCAATACCCGCAGGTGCGCAAGCCCGGCAGCAGCGAATGGACCCGGGTCAGCTGGGACGAAGCGCTGGATCGCATCGCCGACCTGATGAAGGCCGACCGCGACGCCAACTTCATAGAGCAGAACGCCAATGGGCAAACGGTGAATCGCTGGCTGACCACCGGGTTCCTCGCGGCGTCGGCGGCGTCCAACGAAGCCGGTTACATCACCCAGAAGGTGATTCGCAGTCTCGGCATGCTGGGGTTCGATAACCAGGCGCGTGTCTGACACGGCCCGACGGTGGCAAGTCTTGCCCCGACGTACGGCCGTGGTGCCATGACCAATACCTGGACCGATATCGCCAACGCGAATCTGATCCTGGTGATGGGCGGCAACGCAGCAGAAGCGCATCCGTGCGGCTTCAAATGGGTGACCGAGGCCAAGGCGCACAACGCTGCGCGGCTGATCGTGGTCGATCCGCGTTTCACCCGGACCGCTTCGGTGGCCGACTATTACGCGCCGATCCGCACCGGTACCGACATCGCCTTCATGGGCGGGCTGATCAATTACCTGCTGACCGAGGACAAGATCCAGCACGAATACGTGCGCAACTACACCGACATGTCGTTCATCGTCAAAGCCGGGTTCAGCTTTGAAGACGGCATCTTCAGTGGCTATGACGCAGCCAAGCGCAGCTACACCGACAAGTCCGGCTGGGGTTACGAGCTGGGTGATGACGGTTTCGCCAAGGTCGACCCGACCCTGCAGGATCCGCGCTGCGTCTATCAATTGATGAAGCAGCATTACAGCCGCTACAGCATCGACCTCGCGAGCCAGATCTGCGGGATGCCGGTCGATGCCATGCAGAAAATCTGGGATGAGATTGCCACCTGCTCGACGCCGGGCAAGACCATGACGATTCTCTATGCCTTGGGCTGGACGCAACACTCGATTGGCGCGCAGATCATTCGCAGTGCGGCGATGGTGCAATTGCTGTTGGGCAACGTCGGCATGCCCGGCGGCGGCGTCAATGCCTTGCGCGGGCACTCGAACATTCAGGGCCTGACCGACCTCGGTTTGCTGTCGAACTCGCTGCCGGGCTATCTGACCCTGGCCGGCGATGCCGAGCAGGACTACAACGCCTTCATCAAAAAACGCACGCAAATGCCGTTGCGTCCGGGGCAGCTGTCCTATTGGCAGAACTACAGCAAGTTCCACGTCAGCCTGATGAAATCGTGGTACGGCGCCAATGCCACGGTCGAGAACAACTGGCTCTACGACCATTTGCCGAAACTCGACATCCCCAACTACGACGTGCTGAAGATGTTCGACCTGATGAGCCAGGGCAAGGTCAACGGCTACCTGTGTCAGGGCTTCAACCCGATTGCCGCGCTGCCGGACAAGAACCGGGTGATGGGCGCGCTGGCCAAGCTCAAATGGCTGGTGGTGATGGATCCGCTGGCCACCGAGACCTCGGAGTTCTGGCACAACGTCGGGCCGTACAACGACGTGAAAAGCGCCGAGATCCAGACCGAAGTCATTCGCCTGCCGACCACCTGTTTTGCCGAGGAGGATGGTTCGCTGGTCAACAGCAGTCGCTGGCTGCAATGGCACTGGAAAGGCGCCGACGGTCCGGGCGAAGCGCAGACCGACATTCGCATCATGAGCGAACTGTTCCTGCGCCTGCGCAAGCGCTATCAGGCCGAGGGCGGCAAATTCCCCGATCCGCTGCTGAAACTGTCGTGGCCGTACAGGATCCCCGACGAGCCTTCGCCGGAGGAACTGGCCAAGGAAATCAACGGCAGCGCCATGGTCGATTTCACCGATGCCAGCGGCGCGGCGGTCAAGGCCGGCTCGCAACTGGCGGCGTTCGCTCAGCTCAAGGACGACGGCAGCACCGCGTCCGGCTGCTGGATTTTCGCCGGCAGCTGGACCGAGGCCGGTAACCAGATGGCCCGGCGCGACAACGCCGATCCGTATGGCATGCACCAGCACCTGGGCTGGGCCTGGGCGTGGCCGGCCAACCGGCGAATCCTCTACAACCGCGCGTCAGCGGACGTTTCGGGCAAGCCGTGGGATGCGAAAAAACGTCTGGTCTGGTGGAACGGCAAGACCTGGGGCGGTACCGACGTGCCGGACTACAAGGCCGATGTGCCGCCGGAAGCCGGGATGAACCCGTTCATCATGAACCCCGAAGGCGTGGCGCGGTTCTTCGCCGTCGACAAGATGAACGAAGGGCCATTCCCCGAGCACTACGAGCCGTTCGAAACCCCGATTGGCATTAACCCGCTGCACCCGAACAACAAGAAAGCCACCAGCAACCCGGCGGCGCGGATCTTCGATTCGGTGTGGGGCAGCCTCGGCGAGGCCAAGGACTTCCCCTACGCCGGCACCAGTTACCGGCTGACCGAGCACTTCCACTTCTGGAGCAAGCACTGCAAGTTGAATGCGATTGCTCAGCCTGAGCAGTTCGTCGAGATCGGCGAAGTGCTGGCGAAAGAGAAGGGCATCGTTGCCGGGGACCGGGTGCGGGTCAGCTGCAAGCGCGGCTTTATCGAAGCGGTCGCGGTGGTGACCAAACGCATCCGGCCGCTGCAGGTCAACGGCCAGGTGGTGCATCAGATCGGCATCCCGCTGCACTGGGGGTTTACCGGCCTGACGCGCCACGGTTACCTGACCAACACCCTGGTGCCGTTCCTCGGCGATGGCAACACCCAGACCCCGGAATCCAAGTCATTCCTGGTCAACGTGGAGAAACTGTAAATGGCCAGCCAAGACATCATTGCCCGCTCGGCCACCACCACGGTGCCGCCCTCGGTGCGCAATCAGCAGGAAGTCGCCAAGCTGATCGACACCACCAAATGTATCGGCTGCAAGGCCTGCCAGGTCGCCTGCTCGGAATGGAACGAGCTGCGCGACGAGGTCGGCCACAACCACGGCACCTACGACAACCCGCAGGACCTCAGCGCCGAAACCTGGACCCTGATGCGCTTCACCGAACACGAGACCGACGCCGGCAATCTCGAGTGGCTGATCCGCAAGGACGGCTGCATGCACTGCGCCGAACCTGGCTGTCTGGCAGCGTGCCCGAGTCCCGGGGCGATCATCAAACACGCCAACGGCATTGTCGATTTCGATCAGGACCACTGCATCGGCTGCGGCTACTGCATCACCGGCTGCCCGTTCAACATTCCACGGATTTCGCAGAAGGATCACAAGGCCTACAAGTGCACCTTGTGTTCGGACCGGGTGGCGGTGGGGCTGGAGCCGGCGTGCGTGAAAACCTGCCCGACCGGCGCCATCGTGTTCGGCAGCAAGGACGACATGAAGGAACACGCCGCCGAACGTATCGTCGATCTGAAAAGCCGTGGCTTCGACAATGCCGGTCTGTACGACCCGGAAGGCGTCGGCGGTACCCATGTGATGTACGTGCTGCACCATGCCGACACGCCGAAAATCTACGCGGGATTGCCAAGTGCGCCGGCCATCAGCCCGTTGGTGGGCCTGTGGAAAGGCATCAGCAAACCGCTGGGCCTGCTGGCGATGGGCGCGGCGGTGCTGGCCGGGTTCTTCCACTATGTGCGCATCGGGCCGAACCGCGTCGAGGAAGATGAACACCCAACGCCGCCGGACACGTCGGTGCAGGTTGTCGATCCGGCGGTGCACACCTTCGATCCACGCGGGGAGCAGCGGCCATGAGCAACAAGACGATCCTGCGTTACACCGCCAACCAGCGCACCAATCACTGGCTGGTGGCGATCCTGTTCTTCATGGCCGGGTTGTCCGGGCTGGCGTTGTTTCATCCGTCGATGTTCTGGTTGACCAATCTGTTCGGCGGCGGGCCGTGGACGCGGATTCTGCACCCGTTCATGGGCGTGTTGATGTTTGTGTTGTTCCTCGGTCTGGTGCTGCGCTTCTGGCGCGCCAACTTCTTTATCGGCAATGACTGGAAGTGGCTGCGCCGCATCGACCGGGTGCTGGTCAACGACGAGCAGACCGTACCGCCGGTGGGCAAATACAACGCCGGGCAGAAGCTGCTGTTCTGGACTTTACTGCTGTGCATGCTCGGGCTGCTGTTCACCGGGCTGGTGATCTGGCGCGCGTATTTCAGCGCGTTTTTCGGCATCAGCGTGATCCGTTGGGCGATGCTCCTGCATGCGCTGGCCGGGTTTGTGCTGATCCTCAGCATCATCATCCACATCTACGCCGGGCTGTGGATCAAAGGCTCGGTGGACGCGATGCTGCATGGTTGGGTCAGCCGCGCCTGGGCAAAAAAACACCACGAACTCTGGTACCGCGACATCACCCGCGACGAAGCGCACCGGGATGTGCCGCCACCACCGATCACGAAAAAGGGCTGAGCTTTGGCAACCATTCTTGAACCTGGGGAAATCGAGGCGGCGGCCAGTTCGCCGCCGTTTCTGCACCTGCCACCGCACACTCTGTTCACCCTGCGCGCCCAGCGTCTGGAGCAACTGGCTCACGGACATCCGCTGGCCGACTATCTGCGGTTGATCGCCGGTTTGTGTCGGGCGCAACAGCAGGTGTTCGACGATCCGCCGCTGAGCGCGCCGTTCGATCAGCAACGGATAGAGGCGTGTCAGCAGCACGGTCTGCCGCCGTTCGCCGCCGACACGCTGGTGCGCGAAGAGGGCTGGCAGGCGTATCTGCAGGCCTTGCTGCAACGCTACGTGGCCCCCGAGCAACCGGCCGTGAAAGAAGCGCTCGCCACCTTGCGCGGCGCCGGTGTCGGACAGTTGCGCGCGTGGGCGGTGGCGCTGGTCAGCGGCCAATACTCGATGGTCCCGGCGGCGCTGGTGCCGTTTCTCGGTGCCGGGCTGCAAGCGGCATGGAGCCACTGGCTGCTCAGCACGCCCAACCTGCGACTGCAACCCGGCGACAGCCTCAGCCAGTGCCCCGGCTGCGGTTCACCGGCAATGGCGGGGGTGATCCGCCATCGCGGCAAACACAACGGCCTGCGTTATCTGGTGTGCTCGCTGTGCGCCTGCGAATGGCATGTGGTGCGGGTCAAGTGCGTGTATTGCGAGTCGAGCAAAGGTCTCGATTACCTGAGCCTCGAAGACGACCGGCACGCGGCCAATCAGGCGCCGATCCGCGCGGAAGTCTGCCCAGGCTGCAACAGTTATCTGAAACTGCTGTACCTGGAAAACGACGCCGACGGCGAAGCGCTGTCGGCAGACCTCACGAGTCTGTTGCTGGACATGCGTCTGGCGCAGGACGGTCATCAGCGGCTGGCGCCGAATCTGTTGCTGGCGCCGGGAGACGAATGAGCAGCGCAGTACATTCGCGGGGATTCACTTTTCAGGATCATCCCTAGACCCTGTGGGAGCGGGCTTGCTCGCGAAGGCGTAGTGTCAGTCGGCGCTTGTTATTCTGACCCAGCGCTTTCGCGAGCAAGCCCGCTCCCACAGGGTGCTTTGTCAGCGGACCTCACGAGTCTGTTGCTGGACATGCGTCTGGCGCAGGACGGTCATCAGCGGCTGGCGCCGAATCTGTTGCTGGCGCCGGGAGACGAATGAACAGCGCAGTACATTCGTGGGGATTCACTTTTCAGGATCATCCCTAGACCCTGTGGGAGCGAGCTTGCTCGCGAAGGCGTAGTGTCAGTCGACGCTTGTTATGCTGACCCAGCGCTTTCGCGAGCAAGCCCGCTCCCACAGGGGATTGGGTTTTCAGTTTGATTAACAGAGTCCTTGAAGATTGAGTCCGGCAGATGCAAGACAACATTCAGTTTTCGATAGCTCTTACTTCAGATTCACCTCAATCCCCTGTGGGAGCGAGCTTGCTCGCGAATGCGGTATGTCATTCAGCATTTCTGCCGCCTGACCCAGCGCTTTCGCGAGCAAGCCCGCTCCCACAGGGTTCTCTAGCGCTGAGGCAGGCCAATGCCGGCAAACACCGGGAGCGTCTACACTCGCCGGACAGTCTGGTTTTTTCGGGAGTGGCTGATGTCCGTAAGTGTGGCCCCGCGTTTACCTTCCATTGATGGCTTGTTGCGGCACCCGGCGTGTTTACCACTGGTCGAGCGTTACGGGCGTGAGTCGTTGCTGGCCGGTTTGCGCCAGCTACTCGATGAGTTGCGCCCCGGGGTTTTGGCCGGACAGTTGTCGGCCATTGAAATCAGCCCCGAAGTGCTCGCCGGGCGGGTGGGCGAGCGTCTGGCGCAACAACAGCGCAGTCAGGTGCGGCGGGTGTTCAACCTGACCGGCACGGTGCTGCACACCAACCTCGGCCGCGCCTTGCTGCCGGACGAAGCGATCGATGCGGTGCAGATGGCCGCGCGTTATCCGCTCAATCTGGAATTCGATCTGGCGACCGGCAAGCGCGGTGATCGCGACGACCTGATCGAATGCCTGATCCGCGAGCTGACCGGCGCCGAAGCCGTCACCGTGGTCAACAACAATGCCGCGGCGGTGCTGCTGACGCTGAACAGCCTCGGCGCGCGCAAGGAAGGCATCATTTCCCGTGGCGAGCTGATCGAGATCGGCGGCGCGTTCCGCATCCCCGACATCATGGCCCGCGCCGGGGTGCGCCTGCACGAAGTCGGCACCACCAACCGCACCCACGCCCGCGACTACGAAGCGGCGATCAGCCCGCGCAGCGGCTTGATCATGCGCGTGCATGCGAGCAATTACAGTATCGAAGGCTTTACCGCGCGGGTGCCGACCGCCGAACTGGCCGATCTCGCGCACCGTCATGGTCTGCCGCTGCTGGAGGATCTGGGCAGCGGCAGTCTGCTCGACTTGACCCGCTGGGGCCTGCCGGCGGAGCCGACGGTGCGCCAGGCGCTGCTCGACGGCGCGGACATCGTCACCTTCAGCGGCGACAAATTGCTCGGCGGCCCGCAGGCCGGGTTGATCGTCGGGCGCAAAGACCTGATCGCGAAGATCAAGAAGAATCCGTTGAAGCGTGCGTTGCGCGTCGACAAGTTGACCCTGGCCGCGCTGGAAGCGGTGCTCGGCCTGTATCGCGACCCGGATCGCCTCGCCGAGCGTCTGCCGAGCCTGCGGTTGTTGACCCGCGCGCAAGCCGACATCTTCGCCCAAGCTCAGCACTTGCAACCCGCGCTGGCTCAAATGTTGGGTGAGGTGTGGCAGGTCAGCGCGGTCGAGGCGCTGGGCATGATCGGCAGCGGCAGCCAGCCGGTCGCGCGTTTGCCGAGTGCAGCGCTGTGTTGTCGCCCGCAGGTGTCGAAGCGTTTGCGCGGGCGTTGTTTGCTGAACCTGGAAGCGGCGCTGCGCGGGCTACCGATTCCGGTGCTCGGGCGGATTGACGACGATGCGCTGTGGCTCGACCTGCGCCAGCTCGACGATGAGCCGGCGTGGCTGGCGCAGTTGCCGCTGTTGCAGGTCGCGTCGTGATCGTCGGCACCGCCGGGCACATCGACCACGGCAAGACTTCGCTGCTGCAGGCCCTGACCGGACAATCCGGCGACCGCCGCCCGCAGGAGCGCGAACGCGGGATGACCATCGACCTCGGTTATCTGTATGCCGAGCTGGAACCTGCCGCCGGGTTGACCGGCTTCATCGATGTGCCTGGCCACGAGAAATTCACCCACAACATGCTCGCCGGGGCGCAGGGCATCGATCTGGTGTTGCTGGTGGTGGCGGCGGATGACGGGGTGATGCCGCAGACTCGCGAGCATCTGGCGATTGTGCAGTTACTGGGCATTCCCCGGGCACTGGTGGCGATCACCAAGTGTGATCGGGCCGAGCCGGGCAGGCTGGAAGAGGTCGAGCGGCAGGTGCTCGATCTGCTGGAAAGCGGGCCGTTTGCCGAGGCGCCGATGCTGATCGTGTCGAGCGTGACCGGGCAGGGCATCGATGAGTTGCGTCAGCGCTTGTTGCAGATTCAGGGCGAAGTGCAGCAGCGCAGTCGCCAAGGCGGATTTCGTCTGGCCATCGACCGCGCCTTCAACGTGGCTGGCGCCGGAATCGTGGTCACCGGGACGGCGTTGTCGGGCACGGTATCGGTCGGCGACAAACTGGCCCTCGGGCCGTCCGGCAAGTCGGTGCGGATACGCGGCCTGCACGCGCAAAATCAAGCGGCGGAACAGGCCTTCGCCGGGCAACGGGTGGCGCTGAATATCAGCGGCGAGCGGCTGACCCTGGAGCAGATCCATCGCGGCCAGTGGCTGTTGGCGGAGTGGCTGCACGCGCCGACGCAACGGGTCGACATTGAGTTTCAGCTGTTGCCCGGTGAGCGCACGTTCGAACACTTTCACCCGGTGCATGTGCACCTCGGCACTCAGGATGTGCTCGCTCGGGTGGCGTTGCTTGAAGGCCCGCGCTTGAGCCCCGGCCAGCGCATGTTCGCGCAACTGTTGCTCAACGCCCCGGTGCACGCGGTGACGGGGGATCGCTTGATCCTGCGCGACGCGAGCGCGCAACGAACCCTCGGCGGCGGTCAGGTGCTGGATCCGTTCGCCCCGGCCCGGCAACGTCGCAGCCCTCAACGATTGGCGCAATTGCACGCTTTGGCGCACAGCGACGGTCTTGAGCAGGTGCTGCCGGTGTTGTTAGAGCACAGCGTCGGCGGCCTCGATCCGCAACGGCTGGAGCGCCAGTTCAATCGTCCGCGTAACGATTGGGCGCTGCCGGCTAACGTTCGCCTGATCGACACCCGCCAAGGCCCGGTGCTGTTCAATTTGCAGCGCTGGGGCCAGTTGAAATTCAACCTGTTGCAGCAACTGGCGAAATTCCATGAGCTGGAACCGGATCAGATGGGGCCGGACCGCGACCGTCTGCGGCGCTTCAGCGGTCTGGCGCTGGAGCGTTCGACCTTTGCCAGTCTGCTCGACGAATTGCGCGACGCTGGAGCGATCAACGCCAGCGGCCCGTGGCTGCATCTGCCGGACCATCAGGTGCGCTTGAATGGCGAAGATGAAAGCTTGTGGCAGCGCCTGCAGCCGCTGTTCGAACAGGCCGGCTTCGATCCGCCGTGGGTGCGCGATGTGGCGAAAGTGCTCGGCGAGGATGACGCCGTGGTGCGCCTGCTGCTGCGCAAACTGGCGCGCCTGGGGCTGATGCATCAGGTGGTGCGCGATCTGTTTCTGAGCGATGGGCAATTGCGGCGCATGGCCGGCGTGCTGCTGCAACTGGCGCAGGAAAATCCGCAGATCCAGGTGACAAGTTTTCGCGATGCGCTAGGCTTGGGACGCAAACGCTGCATTCAGTATCTGGAATACCTCGACCGCCTCGGCCTGACCCGACGCATCGGCGAATCACGCGTGATCCGCCACGACAACGCGCTGGCCAGTGCCGGCGCACCCTGAGTTCAAAGGAAGGCAATCGCGCCCGGTGGCGCGGCCGGGCTTCAAACCCGGTTGGGGACGGCATCCGTTCCCGGGCAGGTTCGACTCCGGCTGCCTTCCGCCAATTTCCCCAACA